>JAFGOL010000211.1 GCA_016926495.1 Oligoflexia bacterium | reverse complement strand
GCGGATAAATTTTATCCCTATTACTACGGCAAATTATCCAATGTTAATGTAGACGAGAGGGACCTTCAGGCCAAAGCGCAGCTTCTGGATCAGCTTGCCAAGTTTCTTACAAAACCGGAAAAGCCGCAGATATTGTCAATATGCAGGCCGGATAAAAAGAAAAATATATCCGGGCTTATTAAAGCATACGGCGAGGACAAGGAATTGCAGGCTATGGCCAATCTTACCATTTTTGCCGGTATAAGAAAGGACATATCCTTGATGCGAGACAATGAAAAGGACGTGCTTACCGAGATGCTGCTGCTTATGGACAAGTATGACCTTTACGGCAAAATGGCCATTCCCAAGCGCCATGATACAAAATATGAAGTCCCCGAATTATACAGGATAGTAGCCGAGGGAAGGGGGGTATTCGTAAATATCGCCCTTACAGAGCCTTTCGGGCTGACCCTTATAGAAGCTTCGGCCTGCGGTCTGCCCATAGTCGCTACCGATGACGGCGGCCCCAGGGATATAATAAAAAACTGTAATAACGGGCTCAACGTGGATCCCACCGACAATGTGGGTATATCCAAGGCAATAAGGACGATAATATCCGACGAGAACCTGTGGAAAAAATATTCTTCCGAAGGGATTAACGGCGTTCAAAAGCATTATATCTGGCAGAGGCACGTTGATAAGTATATAGCCGAGGTCAAGAAATTAAATGTAAAACCTTCCAAGGTGCATATAGTGCGCTCCAGCGACAATCCTATAGGTGAAAGGCTTATCAGGCTTAACAGGTTCGTGTTTTCGGATATTGACAATACCCTTGTGGGTAATACAAAAGCGGCCGACAGGCTGATTAAAATTGTGCAGCAGAACAGGGAAAAATGGGGCTTTGGCGTTGCCACCGGGAGGCCTATACCGTCCGTTATGGAGGTGCTGAAGGAAAACGGTATTCCCGTTCCCGATGTGATCATCTCTTCAGTGGGATCCGAAATTTATTACGGCGGTGACAGTTTCCAGGACAGGGGATGGGCAAGCCATATCTCTTACAAATGGGACAGGAAGAAGGTGGAGCAACTGCTGAGCGCGCTGGATTTTATGCGGTTGCAGGGAACTGAAAACCAGAGGGATTTCAACGTGAGCTACAATATAACGCCTGAAAAGGACAGAATATCGCAGGTACATGAGCTGCTTGTTAATAACGGGCTTGTTTACAATCTCATTTATTCCCACAGCCAGTTCCTTGATATTTTACCTGCAAGGGCTTCCAAGGGTAAGGCCATACGGTATTTAAGCTACAAATGGGAAATCCCCCTGGAGAACATTGTTGTCTGCGGTGATTCCGGTAATGATGAGGAAATGCTGAGAGGAAATACCCTTGCAATAATCGTTGGAAACTATTCCGACGAACTGGAAAAGCTCAGGGGTGGTAAAAACGTGTATTTCTCTCAAAAAAAGTACGCCGAAGGAATTATTGACGGTCTTAAGCATTATAATTTTATTGATAACAACTGACAAGAGGTTTGTTTATGAGCAATCTGTTAAATACCATAATACCCAAAAAGGAAATGCAGGAATTCAAGGAATATTTCTTTTTGCTTTCCAAGAGCGGTATCAAGTTTATTCTCAGGAATGATTTGTTTGCGGTTTTTTCCCAATACTGCTCAGAACAGAAAAAGAATACCAAATTTTTCAAGGAAAGCGGGATCAGGAAGTTTATCGAGAAAATTCCCGAAATGTTTTTCAGGAACGAGTACGTTTATATAAAGCACAGGTACGCGGTGGCCAAGTACAGGTTCTACAGGCTGGGCATGGAAAGTGAGTACATGGAAGAAATAGGGATCGCGGATTATATAGATATTAAGGAAACGAACGCTTTCGAGAACAATTCAGGATACAACGAAAATAAATTGCGCATAGATTTAGTGCCGTTCTATGATTATTCTCCTTCAATAAGGGATACGCGGCACATAGGCAACGGGATAAAGTTTCTTAACCAGTACATGGCAAGCAGTATCTTTCAGGAACCCGAAAAGTGGGAGCAGAAGATATTTGAATTTATCAGGTTGTGCAGGCTGGATACAAGGGAAATACTGATCAACGGATCATATTTCAAGGATATTACGGAACTGAAGCAGGAGTTGCCCGGTATCATTGAATGGTTAAAGGGGAAGTCAGCGTCAACTACCTATGAAGAAATAAAATTAAAGCTCAAAAAGCACGGCATTGAGGCGGGTTGGGGCAACACGGTAAAAAAGATAGTCGAGAAAATGCAACTTTTCATGGATTTACTTAATGAACCCCAGAGTACGCTGCTCGCGGATTTTATCTCCAGCATTCCCATGATTTCAAAAATCGCGATAATATCCCCGCACGGCTGGTTCGCGCAGGAAAATGTTCTGGGCCGCCCGGATACGGGCGGGCAGGTGATCTATATCCTTGACCAGGTAAAGGCCCTGGAAAAGTTTCTGACAAGGGAGCTTCGTGAAACCGGGATTGATGACGTTGTCCCCAGGATAATTATCCTGACCAGGCTTATACCGAACGCCGACACGACATCCTGCAACCGCAGGCTGGAAAAGGTTTTTCATACCGAAAATTGCTGGATACTCAGGGTCCCTTTCAAGGACGCGGACGGCAGGATACTGGATGACTGGATATCCAGGTTTCATATATGGCCGTATCTTGACAGGTACACCGAAGACTCCAAAAGGGAACTTGTGAGCGAATTTGCCGGGAATCCTCATCTTATAATAGGCAATTATTCCGACGGCAACCTTGTTGCCACCCTG
>JAFGOL010000210.1 GCA_016926495.1 Oligoflexia bacterium | reverse complement strand
TTTTAGATTTATATTTCGATTTGGATTTGTATTTTGATTTGGATTTATATTTAGACCTGGACGACGAAGCGGGCTTTTTAACTTCCGGGACGGCATCAGGATCTATCGCACCGGACGTGGTACCGGGCAAAGCCTGGGACTCTGCCTGGGGTTGGGCCTGCGCCGGAGCCGCAGCCTCGCTTTCAACCGCTTCCTGAAGCAACTCGTCCAGTTCGTCACCGTGTAAATTCAGAGGCAATGATGCAAAAATAAAAACCGCAACAACAGATAAAACCGCAAAAAGTTTTTGCTTCATGGCAAGTCACCTTCCTTTATTACTGCTAAATATACAACCACAGTATTTCTGCAAGTATAAATTACTTTTTTTCGCCTGCTCCATAGTTTTTTTGAAACCGTCGTTTTTTTTAAAATTATACCTGACATATTCTATACCGTATTCTCCGGACAGGGAATCAGCAACCTCAAAAATCATTGGCGAATCCTTGTAAGGGGCAACAGTAAGCGTTGATGTAATATACATTATATTGTTTTTTTTTGCAAAATCATAGCTGCGTTTTAACCTGTAATATATGCATTTAGCGCAGCGGGCCCCTCTTTCCGGTTCATCCTCAAGCCCCTTTACGCAGTCCAGCCATCCGGCATTATCATATTCATCCACATGATATTCAAGGGACCGCTGCCCGCACAGCAGGTAAAACGATTCAAGCCTTACCTTGTATTCCTGCTCCGGGGCTATGTTGGAATTGGAAAAAAAAGCAAGAATATCATAGTCCTTGCAAAGCATTTGCACAGGATGGCACGCGCACGGAGCACAACAGGTATGTAACAAAATTCTACTAATAGTTTTTAATCCACTGATCCAGCCTGTTCAGGGACCCTTCCTCTCTCTGCCTCATTTTTTCCTCGTTTACGACTTTCTTGATAAGGGCGTCAAGATTCATATTCAAAGGGTCCTTTGATACATCAACCTGGGGCGTATCTGTTTTTATTATCTGCAATACCTTGTTTTCACTGGCCTGGGCCGCGGCCTTGTTTGAAAGGTCAACATCGATCCTGCCTATGGCCGTTTCAATGGTTGATGTTTCCTTTATACCCTGAAGCTCGGCAGATCTTACCTTTTCAGGCTTGGTCGGGAGCCCCACAGACTCAAGAGAAGTAACCCTGGTCACCTCCTTGAATTTTTTTACATTTATATCATCCACGTTTATAACGGAGGTTGAATAGCCTGATTCGACAAGGATCTCTTTTTTAACCTTACCTGTAAGGTTTTTTACGGCAACAACACCCTCAAGGGTCGAAACAGTTGTAGTCGAATTCTGTGGCCTGTATATTGTGTAAAAATCGGTACCCCTTACACCTATGACCGACGAGGGGGTCCTTACCTCGTATTTTCCGCTCCTGCCTATTTTTGATTTCACTATTGACCTTACCTTTCCAAACAGCAGTTTGAAGCTGGAAGTGGTCCCCTTTGAGGTTTCCCTTGCAAGCTTTACGATAAAATGCGTAAAGGCGCCGACCATTACAGTATTGGAACCCGACATTATGAGCTTTGCCTTGGAATCGGCGTTTGTGACGAGGATGTCACCTTCATAAACTTTTCCGTAAAGTTTGGGGCTGAATGATTTATAATCCCTGCCCTCCCATCTTGAATTAACCGCGTCATTAGGTATTTCCGGCATACCGGCTGTTCTGAAAATCTTTACATCACCATCTATGCCTGTTATAAACCCGGCGTGTTTATCTGCCGCAAACGCAGAAAGGCAAAAAGATATCGCTAAAATCATTACTGCAATTAGTCTCATAAATACCTCCGGAATTAACGAATTCAATCATTATAGTATAACAATTAACGCGGTCAACCGCTTTGTTTTTTGACAAAAATTGTCACCAATGCTAGACTTTCGGTTATGGGGTGGGAAGGTTTTAACACATTCAAACAGATACTGCTTTTCAGCGTTGAAAAAGGCTTTAAGGAAATCATACTCAGCAAGGGGCACCTGCCCATACTGATATCGGATTCGCAGAAGTCATATCTAAACGGTGTGCTGCCCGTGAGTCCTGACAGCCTTGACGATATCACGAAAAGATACCTGTCCGAAAGAGATAATATCATTATCAATATCAACGGCTGCGATTTTTTACTTACAAAGATCGCGGACGATATTCTTATACGTCATCTGCCCCTGGTTTCCGTTGAAAACCTGGACGATGATCCCGTAACGGAAAAAATGGCTTTTGCGGCAACGGGTATAATCGCGGTAAGCTCGGCAAACATAGAAAAGCGTTTTTACCAGGCGTACAGGATTGTTTCATACATAGTAAATACAAGGAACATACACGCACACATTATAGAGCAGAACAAGTTCTTCTCCATTAATGACGATTACCTGAATATTACAAACTTTTTCAGGCCCGGTACCGGCATAGAACAGATGCTTGAGCTAAGCAGCCAGATAAACTACGGGCTGCTTGTTGTTCCAAGTTGCACGCTGCCTGCAACGCTGGAGCTTTTGATTGACATATCCAGGGAAAAACTGGTCATAGCCGGAACAAACAGCAACTGCATAGAAAAGCTCGGCGTAGACAAATTTTTGCATATTTCCGAGAACGAAAGCGTTTTTAATACAAGACCCGAGCGGTCCAGGACTAACATTAAGGTGGGCACTCTGATAAACAGCCTGAGGTCCGGCGAACATGCCTGATTATTCATACGAGGGTATAAGCAGGGAAGGCGAAAAAATAAAAGGCATATTGTTCGCCGAAAACGAAACAGAACTCAGGATCAAGCTGCGCTCGCAGAAAATAAGACCCACAAGAATAACCGAAAAGTCCGCGCCGGCCAGAAAGGGCGTAAAAAAAATAACGCAGCCTTCCGGAACATTCAGCATAGCCGAGAAAACTTTTTTCGCCAAACAGCTGCTTGTAATGTTCAGGTCCGGATTATCAATAACACAGGCCCTGGAAGTAATGGTCGCCGAGGGCGGCACCGCGCTCGTAAGGGACGTTGCAAGGACCACCCTTGCCAACATGGAAAAGGGCATGACTTTTTCGCAGGCCCTTGCCAAATTTCCCAATCATTTTGACACGCTGTTTTTAAATCTTACTGCTTCCGGAGAGTTAAGGGGAAACCTTGAGGAAGCCCTCGAAAAATGGCTGACATTTTTCAAACTGGAAAATGAAATCAACAAGTCCACCACGCGGACGATCCTGTATCCCCTGGCGGTCATCTCCATTATATTGATAGCGCTGTTCATCGTGGTACTCGGGATAGCCCCGGTTTTTGAACTTATATACAGGACGTACAACCAGCCCATACCCTTATCGCTGCTTACGATGAGCACCATAGGCAGCATCCTTAAGGAAAACCTGGCGATATTATCACTGCTGTTTTTTATCTTTGCCATTGCGTCGTACCTGCTGTTCAGAAGCAGGCTTTTAAAACTGTGGGTAGACGGCACTGTTGTGAAGCTTCCCTTAATGTCCGAACTGTTCAACCTTGCGTATACCCTCAAAACCATACTTACCGTAAGCCTGGCTTTAAGGCTGAACCTTTCGCTGCAAAGGGCCCTTGAGCTTGCAACCGAAAAAATCGGCAACCACATATACGAGGAATGGCTGCTAAAGGCAAGGGAGGCCGCGTCGAAAAACGAATACATCGCACCCTTCCTGGCCAGGAGCAAGCTGTTCAAGCCCATGGTCGTCCAGGTATTCAGCGTCGGAGAAATCACGGGAGCTCTTCCGGACATGCTTGACGAACTCGCGCCGTTTTTGATGGACGAACTGAAAAGAATAGGCAAATTTTTTTCCTCCGTTATAGAGCCCATGATACTGCTCCTGGGCGGAATACTTATCGGGGCGATACTCACGAGCTTTTTTATGCCTGTTTTTACCATTCTCAGCCAGATGAGGTAAGGCGGAATGAGGGTCGAAAGCAGAAGATTTAACAACCTGGTTTTCGGAAGGCTTGTAACCGTAATAGCCATCCAGATATTTTTAATGTCATACAATGACGTTGAATCCGTCAATTACGTTACCATGCTTACCGCGCTGGCCCTGGTATCACTACCGCTGCTTTTCAAGGCTGCCAGAAACAGGTTCAAATCCGTGCCGCTCAACATACTGTTTGTTGTTTTTGATTCCCTGTATGTTTTTATCCTTATTAATCTTACGGGAGGGATTAATTCGCCGTTCACTCTGCTGCTGCCCCTTTATATTTTCATAACGTCTTACACTCTCAGAAATACGGGAATACTTATTTCCGCCGTATTATCTGAAATAATAATTGTAGCCACGTTCTTTATCTCCGGCAATCCCGCAGAAATTAAAACCCTTGTACTGCTTACCATGAGCTTTTTTGTTTTTGCCGCCATAATCTATTTTTTCAGGAACCAGTACGAGGAAACCCAAAAGGACATACGGTCAATAAGCAAGCTCAACGACAACCTGATCAATAACCTTAAAATAGGCATGGTAATACTGAACAGGAATAACAATATACTTTCAATAAACAACAACGCAAAAAACATAGCCCGTAACAAGTTCGACATAAAAAGCAGGCTGGAGGATCTGAAGGAAGCCGGAAGCATTGAGCCGCACAAGTATCAGGTGGACGGGAATACTTATCTTAACGTGCATTATATCGAAACATCCAAGTACAGTTTTATGATCCTGAGGGACATAAGCCAGGATGTCATACAGGAAATCAACGAGGAAGAATACAACAAGCTGAAATTAATAGGTTCAATAACCGCGATTCTGGCGCACGAAATAAAAAATCCCGTTGCCTCGCTTGTGGGGGCCGGTGAGCTTATTGAAAAAGACCCGGTTGTATTTACAACCGGCGAGCAGGGCAAAAAGCTGCTCGGCATCATCGCGCGCGAAACCTCGAGGCTCAATAACCTTGTAGAGGAATTTTTGATGTTCTCAAGCCCTGACAGGAGAAGCGACGAAATAATAAACATGCCGCAACTCCTGACCACCTGCTGCGAATGCATACAGAGCCATACGGGCTACATAGAAAAAAAGCTTTCGGTGGAATTCATTAATGACGGAAACAGGCACATATGTTACGGCGACTACCACAGGATCTCCCAGTGCTTTGACAATCTGCTGATAAACTCCGTTCACGCAAGCAGAGACAACGGAAAAATAACATGCGCCATAAAGGGTAAAAAAGACATCTGCTCTGTTACCGTGAGCGACGAGGGCACCGGGGTGCCCGAAAATGTAAGGCCTAAAATATTCGAACCTTTTTTCACCACCAAAAAGCAGGGCACCGGGCTGGGACTTGCCATTGTCAATAACATCATAAAGGCGCACGGAGGCAAAATAGAACTTGAAAATTCACGGCTGGGAGCTGCTTTTACAGTAACACTTCCACAGGAGAACACTTATGAGCAATGAAAACAAAAACAGGATACTGATCGTTGACGACGAGGAAAGCATAAGGGAATTTCTGGACCTGCTTTTTACAAAGGAAAAATTTTCCGTTACGGCCTGTGATTCGGCAATAGCCGCATTCGGGCTTGCAAAGGAAAATAAATTCGACCTTATCTTTCTGGATATACAGATGCCCCATATTTCCGGTCTTGAGGCATTGATAAGACTGAAAAAACTCGCGCCCGGCACCGAGATAATAATAATAACCGCGTACGGTACAACGGAAAACGCAGTAGAGGCAATGAGGAGCGGGGCATACGATTTTATAACAAAGCCTTTCAAGGTTGACCACCTCATAAACCTGACCCAAAAAGCTCTTGAGAAAAGAAACATCACGAGGGAAAGCCAGACACTGCAGTCAAACCTTGTGGAAAAATACAGCTACAGCGATTTTGTCGGTTCGTCTCCGTCAATGATAGCACTCTACGAAATGGTAAGGATAGTTTCAAAGACCACCAGCAATATCCTCATCACCGGCGAAAGCGGCACAGGCAAGGAGCTTATAGCCAGGGCCATACATTACAACGGCCCCCTTAAGGACAAACCCTTTGTAATAGTGAACTGCGGAGCCATACAGGAAAACCTGATAGAAAGCGAAATGTTCGGTCACAAGAAAGGTTCTTTTACGGGCGCCATTGCCGACAAGGTGGGACTTTTTGAAACCGCCAATCACGGCACCATCTTTCTCGACGAAGTCGGGGAACTCCCCATACACCTGCAGGTCAAGCTGCTCAGGGCGTTGCAGGAAAGGACCATAAGAAGGATCGGCGACACCGACGACATACATATTGACATAAGGATCATAACCGCGACCAACCAGAACCTGCACGAGATGGTGGCAAAAGGTCTTTTCAGGGAAGACCTTTATTACAGGCTCAACGTTATACAGATACAGGCACCTCCGCTCAGGGAAAGGGGGGACGATATCATAATGCTGTCCAACCATTTCGCGGAAAAGTATTCCAAAAAGCTCGACAAGCAGATCGACTTTATAACACAGGACGCGTTTTCCGCCCTGAAAATATACCCGTTTCCGGGCAATGTGCGTGAGCTTGAAAACATAATAGAAAGGGCCGTTGCGCTGTCAACTGACAGCAAGATCAAGCTGGCGGACCTTCCGCCCAACATATACAATATTTCTCGCGCCCAGGGAGGTATTAAAAAAACCGGCAGCCACAACATTAGTATTCCCGAAGGCGGTATTGAACTTGAAAAAATAATCGATGATATAGAAAAGGACCTGCTGAACAAGGCCCTTAACAAAACGGGCGGGGTAAAAAAACGCGCCGCGAAATTGCTGGGCATATCATTCAGGTCAATGCGGTACAGGCTGGAAAAATACGGAATGGATTAAAGGATTTTATCCCTAAACACAAGAATCCTGCTTCGTATATATAAATTCTTAACTGATTTCCTTCATTACGCACCCGCTGCGGGCTATTTGTCGCTGATATTGACATGGAGTAATCCGCTGAATCTTTGCTTCCGCAAGCTTCAGCGTCTAACTCCATGTAACAATATCAGCTTCCGCATGCGCCCTTGCTTCTTTGCGAATTATTCAGGAAATCAGTTAAGAATTATTTTTTACTCCGCAGGATTTCTACAAGTAAAAAATACCTTGCAAAATGATGATTTAATCATTAAAATACAAGGTATATGGCTAAATTTTTAAATAATCATATTTATTTAACGCGCTTCCTGGAAAAGAAGCTTAAAAAACTGGCCGGTAATTTTCCGGTTATTGTAGTTTCCGGAGCCAGGCAGGTGGGAAAAAGTACCTTGTTAGAACATGTTTTTCCCGATCTGCCCCGTGTTGTATTTGATCCCCTGGAAGATATAGAAGGTGCTAAATCTGATCCGGATTTATTTTTGCGGAACAGAAATACTCCGGTTATTTTAGATGAAATTCAATACGTACCCGGGCTTGTTTCTTCTATTAAGAGGTTTTTAGAAAAAAACAGGAGTAACGGGCAATTTTTTATAACAGGTTCTCAGCAATGGGAGGTTATGAAAAATTTAAGTGAAAGTCTTGCAGGAAGGGCTGTTTTTCTGGATCTATCAGGTTTGAGCTATTTTGAAATCCAGGGTTCGGGTTTTGAAAACTTATGGCTCGATGAGTGGTTAAATAACAGACAGTTAAACAACAAAAAAAATAAAAAACCCAGGTTTACCCTGTTTGAACAATTATGGAGAGGGTTTTTGCCTGAGGCCCAATTTATTGATATAGACGTTATACCTGATTTTTTCATGAGCTATATAAGGACATATATTGATCGTGATATCAGGCAAATTATTGAGTTAAACGATTATGCTCTTTTTAACCGTTTTTTTAAACTTTGTGCCGCTTCATCCGCAAATGAAATAAACTATTCTCACTTTGGCAGGGAAATGGGTATAACTCCTCAGACCGCAAGCAGATGGTTACAGGTATTAACGTCTACATTTCAATGGATTGAACTGCCTGCCTTTTCAGGGAACACGACTAAAAGAGTCACTTCAAAACCCAAAGGCCATTTAACAGATGCCGGATTAATATGTTATTGCCTGGGCATTACGTCTCAGAATTCTATAATTTCCAACCCTAATTGGGGAAATATTTTTGAATCAGCGGTTGTAATGGAAATTATTAAACAATCAGCGTTATCAGGCGTTAAGCCCGGCTTGTATCACTGGAGAACGGCGGCCGGCGCTGAAGTTGATATTATCATGGAACTGGATAACAAGTTTTTTCCAATTGAAATTAAAGCCAATTCCCACCCGTCCAAAAGGGACACCGGGGGTATTAAGGCTTTCATGGAAACATACCCTCATCTGGATATTCCCAGGGGAGCTATTATTTCACCGGCTGAAAATCATTATAAATTAGAAGAAAACATTGACGTGATCCCTTTTGATTGCGGGTGTTAGCTATTGTTTTAAAAAATTTAATAAGTATTTAGGGTTATAGTCAATACCAATACCGACAGCTTCAAATGAATCAACCAACCTCAAAGAAAGATGCAGTCCTTCACCGCAAAAGGTAACACTTTCATTAATATCATTTAAATAGTTCTTAAACTTCTCTTTTATACCTGTATTCCAATTATCAAGTAAATAGGCATTATAGTCTTTCAGTATTGCATCAGCCTTAGGAATAAATTCTTCTTTTCTTATGGTTTGTTCTGATTTTAGAGCATGCCATTCCGGTAAAAAATAATTTAAAATATATTCATAATTGATTTTCTTCGTAAATATATAAATTTTGTTTATATAACTTTTACGCAAGATTTTCAAGTAATATTTATGGCGAAACTAATAAACATCCCCGTTTTCTTTTATTTTAATGTCTTCGTAAGGGGCGGCAACCCTGCGGTAGTATTCCTGCTTGATGCATTCAAGGGCACCCATGGCCTCGTTGACTTCGGAGTATTTAACGTCGTAAAGTTTTTTCAGAAGCAGGCTTACGCTGTAATTTAAAACGCCGGCGCGGTTTTCCGTGCCCTTTTCCTTTATTGCCCGCGCGAGGTCGTCAATTATTTTATCGATATCTTTTCTCAGTTCCCGCTTTATATACGGCATGCCGGTCTACCTTCTTACAGGCCCAGTAACAGGTTCCTGTTCTCTATGGCCGTTGTCCTGTTTTTTATAACAGGTTCAACAAGCTTTAACGCGTTATCAAAAGCCTTTTCAATAAAGAGTTTTGCCACGACCTTTTTCCTGTCGTCTATAACAGCGAAATCAAGCATCCTGTAGCCTATAAAAAGATCGCAGGCCATGTCAACAACGTTCCTTGCGTAATAATTCTGAAATTCCGCGTCCTTTTTTTCGGCGAATATGGAAATACATTTATTCAGCATTGACCTTATTGACGTAAGCGATTCGCGAAGCTCGTGAAGATCAACCGGGTAATCCTTTTTATCGTACTCTTTCAATAGATCTTCAAGCACGCCGTTTATAATACCGCCTATGGCTGCGACAACCTGCAACTGCGTTGTTCCCTCGTATATGTTGGTTATCCTTGCGTCTCTTGAAAGTCTTTCAACGGGAAATTCCTTCATAAAGCCCGTGCCACCGTGTATCTGGACAGCGTCGTATGCCACGCTGTTGGACATTTCCGTGCTGTACGCCTTGGACATCGGGGTCAGCATCGCGGCTATTGAAGTATATTTTTTAAGCTTTGCCTTGTTTTCCTGGTTCGTGGGATCATGCGCCACAAGCTTTGTGTATTCCTTTTTAAGATCAACGTACTTGCAGGTTTCGTATACCAGCGCCCTTGCGGCCTCGATCTGTGTTTTCATCATGGTCAGCATGTCGTACACTGCCGGAAAATCTATAATAGGCTGTCCGAACTGTATTCTTTCCTGCGCGTATTTAAGCCCTTCCCTGTAGGCAGCTTCCGCAACACCCAGCGCCTGGGCCGAAACCGCAAGCCTTGCTCCGTTCATAAGTGACATTACGTAACGTATAAGGCCCATTTTTCTTTTCCCCACAAGTTGCGCGGGCGTTCCGTTGAACTGAAGCTCGCACGTCGGGGAACCGTGTATTCCGTGCTTGTTTTCGATCCTTCTTATCTGCACGGTATCATCCCTTTCTATAATAAACATTGAAAGCCCGCGACCGTCTTTTGTTCCCGCCTCACTCCTTGCAAGCACAAGCGAAACCTCGGCGCATCCGTTTGTAATAAATCTTTTAACGCCGTATAGCCTCCACGTTCCTGTTTTCTCGTTGTAAACGGCCCTGGCCTGGACCGCCTGAAGGTCGGAGCCGGCATCAGGCTCGGTAAGTATCATGGCCCCGGTTACCTTTCCGCTTGTAAACATGGGAAGGTATTTGCTTTTGATTTCCTCTGACGCGAATTCATTTATTGTTTCGCCGATATCCTGCAAACCTATAAGGTTCATAAGGCTGGCATCGGCCCTTGATATCATTTCTATGATCATTGTTGATACTGTTGTGGGAAAATTAAGCCCGCCGTACCTGCGCGGAAGTGTGATCCCGCCGAAATCTGCGCCGAGCAAAAGATCAAGGTCCTCGCGAATGCCCCTGGCGTAAGTAACCCTGCCCTTGTCAAAGTGCGAGCCTTCCTCGTCCACGGATTCGGCATTGGCGGCAATCCTGGTGCCCGTAATCTCTCCGGCCACCTTCAGGGCAGCCCTGTAACCCTGCCTGGCCTCCTGAATGTTTCTGGGCGCGTGATCATATGTGCCGTTCTGCGTAAAATTATCTTCAACCAGTGTAATTACTTCGTCCAAATCGGCATTATCCAGATGAAACAAAAGATCAGGATTATCGTCGTAAAAATTCGCCATCATTCACCTCTTAATTGCACGCAACTGCTTCTGATTTTTTATATGCCTTGATCATCATCGGAACAACCTCGTTAAGGTCTCCCACTATCTTTACATGCGCAAAATTCATTATAGGGGCGTCCGGATCGCTGTTTATGGCGATAACCTTCAGCGATTCATCCATGCCGGCCTTGTGCTGTATGCTTCCGGAAATTCCGCAGGCTATGTAAAGCTTGGGACGTACGGTTACGCCTGTCTGGCCCACCTGGTGTTCCTTGCTGATCCAGCCCTGATCAACCGCGGCCCTTGACGCTCCCAGCTCCGCGCCCAGAGCATCCGCGAGCTGCTGAAGGATTGCGAAATTCTCCCTTGAACCCACGCCCATGCCGCCTGAAACTATGATATTCGCGCCGGTAAGATTGACCTTCTTTTCCTTGATCACCTTGTCAATCACTTTTACCGCAAGGTCCACCGCGTTAAACTCCACGGTCACGGGTATGATCTTTCCGCTGCGCTTTTTTTCAGGGCTTTTCATTTTCATTACGCCTTCGCGTACTGTGGCCATCTGCGGATGCCTTTCAGGATTAATAATGGTGGCGATAATATTACCGCCAAACGCGGGACGTATCTGGTACAAAAGATTATTGTATTCTTTCTTTGTCTTGTTATCAGTGTAGCTTCCGAGCTTAAGTTCCGTGCAGTCCGCGGTAAGTCCTGATTTTAAAGTGGAAGCAACGCGAGGAGCAAGATCCCTGCCGGTTTTTGTAGCTCCGAAAAGCACTATATAAGGATTGTCGGATTTTACAGCCTCAAGAACGGCCTTTGTATATGGAAGGCTCCTGTAGTCTGCAAGTTCCTTGTGTTCAATGGCGTAAACATTGTCCGCGCCCATGCAGAAAAGCTCGTTCGGCATGGTCTTAACGGCACCGCACGGCAGATAGGCCGAAACCCCGGTATTAAGCTCATCCGCAAGCTCCCTTGCCTTGCAGACAAGCTGTAAACTTACGTCGGCAACCTTTTTTCCGTTGTGCTGAACAAAAACAGCGACATTTCCGTACTTCATATTATCAACTCCCTAACCTATTATATGTTCACTGACAAGTTCGTTCATCATGCTGCCTACACCGTCCTGTGTAGCGGGATACGCCCTGGACTCAATGGATTTAAAAACAACGCTGTGGATTTCCTTTACCCTTGTGGGAGACCCGGAGAGGCCTATAAGGTTCTGGTCCACGTTCAGATCACAGAATGAAAGCACCTTTACTTTAAGGCCCTTTTCCTTGATATACTTTGCCTCTTCATCGGTTAGCCAGTCCTCTTCCATCTGGAATTCGGAAACCGCGTTCATGTATTTTAAAAGCCTCTTTACCCTTGGCGGCCTTGGCACATTAACGTCACCTTCAACCGTCATAAGCAGCGGCATTTTTGCCTCTAATATTGCAGAGCCCTCATCAGTAAGGGCCGAAACCCTGATCGTTTTTTTATTTACGGATTCAACGGAAGTAACAAAGGTCAGTTGCGGTATACCCAGCTTTTCAGCAACCTGGGGTCCCACCTGGGCAGTATCCCCGTCAATGGCCTGCCTTCCGGTAAGTACAAGATCATAGTTTTTTACACTGGCTTCTATGGCATGTTTTAAGATAAGGGATGTGGCAAGGGTGTCCGAACCCGCGAATTTAACGTCACTTACAAGGTAAACCCTGTCTGCCCCCCTGTATAAAGATTCCTTAAGAACTTCAACAGCTTTGGGAGGGCCCATGCTTATAGCAGTAACATTCGCACCGTATTTATCTTTAATATCCAGTGCCAGTTCCAAGGCATTGAGATCATCAGGATTAAAAACGGTCTGAAGGGCGGCACGGTTAACGGTCCCGTCCTCCTTCATGGCGTCCGCTCCCACGTTTGCGGTATCAGGAACCTGCTTTACCAGTACAACTATTTCCATTTATTCACCTCAAGTTTGATTATGAATTGTCAGAGATATACCATTATTTATAGAATTCTCAAGGTATAAAATTCAAGGCATGACGCCACGGATAATGTTTGACAATATACTGCAAAAGACATAGTCTACTTAATATATAGGAATTATAGGTTTTGTTATGAAAATTACATTTAAAGGCGACTACGCGCTTAAAGCAATTTTGCACCTATCATTAAACTACAACAGGAAACTGCTGACCGGAAACGATCTTGCAAAACTGATTGATGCTCCGTCTAAATTTCTGGAGCAGATACTGGTGGACCTTAAAAAGGGGGGATTCATAGAAAGCAGGAGGGGCAATGCCGGAGGCTATCTTTTGTCAAAAGATCCGTCGCTGATTACCCTGGGAGAAGTGCTAAGACATATTGAAGGCCCCACGGAGCCCATATCATGTATAAAGGATGATTACACAAACTGCGTTCATATTGATTCCTGCGTATTCAGACCGGTATGGCAACGGGTTGATAAAGCGGCGTCTGACATTATCGACAACATAACATTTGCCGGGCTTGCAAAACAGGCTGTAAAAGGAGGACTAAATCCATGAGTAAAATCGACGACAGGTTAAAAACAGAGACACTGGCGCTGCACGGAGGCCACGAGCCTGACAGCGCGACAGGGTCAAGGGCTGTGCCCATTTACCAGACAACTTCTTACAATTTTAAAAGCACGGAGCACGCGGCAAGCCTTTTCAGCCTGTCGGAGTTCGGCAACATATACACCAGGCTTATGAACCCCACAACGGACGTTCTTGAAAAACGCATGGCCGCAATAGACGGCGGAGTCGGCGCCCTCGGCGTTGCCAGCGGGCAGTCTGCTATTGCCATAGCTCTGTTAAATATTGCGCAGGCAGGGGACGAAATCGTATCAGCCAATAATCTTTACGGCGGCACATACGCGCTGCTGCGCTACACGTTCGCCCGCATGGGCATAAAGGTAAAATTCGTAAACTCAAATGACCTTGAGGCGTTCAAAAAGGCAATCACGCCAAAGACAAAGGCAATATACGCCGAGTCCATAGGCAATCCCAAGCTTGATGTTACGGACATTGAAGCCCTGGCAAAGACAGCGCACGATAACGGTATACCGCTGGTGCTGGACAACACGGTATCGCCTTACCTGTTAAAGCCCTTTGACTACGGCGTAGATATTGCCGTTTATTCCGCAACCAAGTTTATATGCGGGCACGGTACCAGCCTTGGCGGCATCATTGTAGATTCCGGCAAATTCGAATGGACAAACGGCAAATTTCCCTTAATTTACGGGCCTGACCCAAGCTATCATGATCTTGATTTTGTTGAAGCCTTAAAAAAGCACGGCAACATCGCGTATATTACAAAGGCAAGGGTCACGCTTTTGCGCGACCTTGGCCCGGCCATCTCGCCGTTCAATTCTTTTTTACTGTTACAGGGACTTGAAACCCTGCATTTAAGAATGCCCAGGCATTCCGAAAACGCGCTGGCTGTTGCCGAATATTTGAAAAAACACTCAAAGGTCGGCTGGGTAAATTATCCCGGACTTAAGGACAGCCCCGAGAAGAAACGCGCCGACAAGTACCTTAAAAAGGGAGCCGGGGCGATCATAGGCTTTGGCATTAAGGGCGGACTTGAGGCAGGCAAAAGGTTTATTGACTCGCTGGAGCTTGTATCTCACCTTGCGAACATAGGCGACGCAAAGAGCCTTGCGATACACCCGGCCACAACAACGCACCAGCAGCTTTCGCCCGAGGAACAACTGGGTACAGGCGTAACGCCCGACTTTATACGCCTGTCAATAGGGCTTGAAAACATTGACGACATTATCGCGGACGTTGACCAGGCGTTAAAAAGGTAATAGGGCCATATTAAAAAGTCCTTACACTTTGCGGATTTTTAAATTATAACTATTACTGGTATGGGTAAGGAAAATTCCATTGCAAGGTTCGATGTTCACATTTGTTCATCTCAAAATAACCATGGCATAATGCAAACGCAAATACCCAGGCTGGAAAAGCTCGGTTTTTTCAATACAGGCCCTTCAAAATACGTAACCCGGATTTACATTACCGGCACCCTGGACGCCGGGGACCTTGAAAACCTCAAGCCAAAAGACGAATACCACCTTATCATAGTTTTGATGAACAGCTTCAATAAGGACGCGCTGTTAAGTGCCGTAAACAAGGGGGTGAAGGGTATTTTTGAAATCTCCACCCCTGATGACGAGCTTAAAAACGGTATTATTTCAGTAATAGAGCATCACGGACTTGCGACAAAGCATCTTGATTTTTACCAGCGCCTTGTTGAAATGTTTCCTGACATGCTGCATTCCGTTAATCCCGAGGGCAAAATAGTATGGTGCAACCAGAAGGCGACAGAGCTTCTGGGTTATTCAAAAGACGAGCTTATAGGAAAACACATATTCGATATATATTCGCCAAAGGTAAAAGAGGCCCTGAGCATGGGTTTCAGCAAACTCAGGGACGAGGGCGAACTTGTGGTGAATGACAGCCTTGTGCGCAGTAAAAGCGGCGAGGACATTGACGTTGAGGTAAGGTCATTCAGCCAGTATGACCACCTGGGATACTTTTCAAACACCGCGTCTATTTTAAGGGACATAAGGGAACGCATTAACTTTGAAAAGCAAAAAATCCAGACTACAAAAATGGCTGCACTTGGCGAACTTTCCGCGAGCCTTGCGCACGACATGTCAAACCCCATAATGACCCTGCAGCTTTTTACGGAGCTGATAGACGAGGAATGCAACAGGCCTGAACTTAAAGCCCATGTAAAGAACATGCAGGCAACGGTTGCGGTACTGGGAAAATTGATACAACACATGAAGGATTACGCGCGCGAATCATTCAAGAAAAGGAAAGAGCCTGTCCAGCTCACGCAGGCCCTGGACAATTCATTCATACTGCTGACCAAAAAACTAACGACCAACAATGTCGCGGTAATTAACGAATACAGTGATAAAAGCATTACGGTGCTGGGCGACATAATACAGCTGGAACAGGTTTTCATGAACCTGCTTTCCAATTCCTGCGATGTCCTTGCAGGCAGGAGGGACGGCGTAATAGGTATTAAAACATATGAAGAAGCCATTGACGGGACAAACTCGGCGGTTATTGAAATAAGCGACAACGGAAGCGGAATACCCGCGGAACATCATGAAAAGATATTTTCAACATTCTTTACAACCAAGAAGGAAGGAAAAGGCACGGGCCTTGGCCTTTCAACTGCCGCCAGTATAGTTGCCAACCACAAGGGTAGCATAAGTATAAAAAAATCAGACTCAACCGGCACTACTTTTAAAATATGCCTGCCCATAACTGAAAATCTATAACAGGATCCAGGCAAAATTATAATTACACAAAAAATATTGATAAAAATAAGGTAATATTTTTCAGTTCTGATTCCAAATAGTTATGAGTTCCTATTAAAATTCAGATGGACTCCACTGTTGTCCAAAATAAATAGATTTGCCTGTTTTTAAGTTTTCAAGTACTCGTAATTATTGATGTTAGATTTTGTTTTTATAGTT
>JAFGOL010000209.1 GCA_016926495.1 Oligoflexia bacterium | reverse complement strand
TAGTAATTTGCCACACTGTCAAACTTATAAAATTTATAGTAATAATATAGCCTTAATCAGACATCGTCAAAATGAAACAGCGATATAAACCGTTCAAAGAATTCCTTTTCAAACTGGTTTGCTTTTAAGGATTTCATTTTCTTTAAAGCCATGTAGTACTTGGTTTCGAGTTTTTTCTGCTCTGGAGTAATATCAAGAGTAATAGCGAATTCATTCGCTATGGAAACAATCTTGGCAAGAGGAAGTATGCTTTTGGATTTTAATCTTGAAGGATACCCGGTCCCGGTATTGTTTTCATGATGCTGCAGGCAAATCTGTATTACTACATCCGAAATATCCGGCAGTTCCATGAGCATTTCCGAGCCTGTCGTGGGATGCGTCTCTATCAGTTGCCGCTCATCGTAGTCCAGATCGATAAGCCTTTTGTCGACTATTTCCTGCGGCAGGGTCCTTTTGCCTATATCATGAAACAACGCTCCCATGGAGAGCAAATCCAGATTTTTTCCCGATACCCAGTTAAGCTTTCTGGACAGCATAATAGCGAACATGGATACAAAAAGAGAATGAGCGTAAAGTTTGTCGGAATGCGTGATAATAGACTCACATACCTTGAAAAGAGTGTTATTATCGGAAGCCAGGTCCAGTGTTTTTTTAAGAAGACCGTGGGCGTCGTCAAAGTCTTTGGCTTCAATCGCGCTGCAAAAAATATCCTTCATTATAATTTCACTGGCGTCGGATAAAAACTTGAGTTTTTTCTCCCTGGGTATTCTTACGGCGCTCCCGGTCATGGCATTGGCGATACTGATGGTCATCTTTATATACTGCTTGAAGTCTTCTTCCAGAAGGTACAAATGGGTAATCTGCTTATCCTTAAACTTGCTGATATTTTCCCTGGAGATATCCTCGCCTTTATGGGCAAGCTTTACGAATTTTTTTTCTCCGAGCCTGATGTAGATTGGAAAATTGATCTTGCTTCCGTGCACGAACTTTTCTATCTCAATTGATTTATAAACCTCACCCTCACTTTCAACGGCGATACATCCGTCAGGGCCGCATTGGGTGTTCTGCGGAGCCTCGCTTTCCTCCGCTTTTCCGGGCGCTTCACCCTTTTTTTCTATTCCCCTGAGTATATTCTCCAGCTCGTTAAGCTTAAAGGGCTTGGATAAAAAATTATCCGCGCCAAGCTCAAAAGCGTCTATTGTCGCCAGGATTTCGGCAAAACCCGTCATCAAAATAAAATACACATCAGGGCTCTTGCCTTTTATCGCGTTTAAAAGCTCTGTGCCGTCCATTTCGGGCATACGTATGTCCGACAATACAACCCTGAAATTTCCGCTGTTAAACTTATCAAGGGCGCTTTTGCCGTCTATGGCGGTGGTTACATCGTAATTTTTGTTTTTTAAAAAAAGCTCTACGGAATTTCTTAACTCATCATCGTCATCAACAAGTAATATGCTAAAATCCGCCATAAACAAAAATTATACATTAAATTAATTTTATGACAAACGGATTTAAACCCCGTATTGCCGCGCATGTCGCGCGGTTACGCACGCCGGACGAGAAAACAGTTTAACTACTGGATATGATTAACTGTTTTGTCCGGCGAGGTTCAGCACCCCGAAGAACACGTATGCAAATAAGTACTAAAATCAACATTTAGAACATTTGCTATTTCTTTATTATCGTTTGTGGCTGTTAAGGCGATGGCAAACAACTGGTACTGATTATAGTCAACCTTTCTTATCTCGAATATTTCGGAAAAAAGACTTTCAAATCTTGCGTAGTCAACGCTTTTAATCCGGGACCTTTGAATTTTTACCGGAAAGTCGGCTACGTTGATACAGTAAAACTTATACTTGTGTTTTGAATTAAGTATCTTGTCCCAGTCCGGCTCAATATTATTAAAATAGCAATTATACGGGTTAATTCCGTAGGCGTAATAAGCTATATCCGTCGCGCACCAGCCGGCAAACCTTAAGGGGTTAAACTCTACCGGGTATATCCTGTTATCCCCTGTTATTCTGAATTCAATATGTCCAGCGATTTCACACAGGTTAAAGGTATTGCTCATCTCTCCGAGTTTATTCATTACCGTGTTATACAGACCCGATATGTTTTCGGGCGACGTGTAGTAGAGCCTGTGCCCGCTGTCATCGCTGTTTAACCTGGGATGGTTGAGTATGTTTATTATCACCGGCTTGCCTTCCGGGTTAAAAAAGGCATCCACCGCGAATTCTTCACCGTCTATATAGTCTTCCACGACAAATTCACCGGTACTGAGAACATGTTCAGGATAAATGCCCGCGAGTTCTTCCGTCTCGTCACTTATGTTTTTTATTACATTAACAAAATCCTGCTTATCCCTGATTATATATACCCCCATGCCGAAAAAGCCGCAAACCGGTTTTAAGACCAGCGGGTAATTAAACTCATTATTTGCTATGTATTCCGGGTTAAGGTCCTGTCTTTTTATTTTGTTAAAACAAAAACCGGGGTACGAATTTTTTAATTTTCTCCTGAATTCATACTTGTCTTTTAAAGACGCGACCTTTTCCAGTAACGCGGTATCCTTAAAAATGTTATAAACATGGGACAAGGTGTTTTCTGAATTAACATAAATCCTGGTGGGGAGCGGTTTTTTCAGGCTTTTTTCCGTCAATCCCGTTTTTGTTATGTCAGTAAGCTCAATATCGTCACAGACAAGAAAGGGTACTTTACCGCTTTCAATAAAACCGGAAAGAATTTTTGAAACATACGGTCTGCCCAACAGGATCATTGTCGTTGTATATATTAAAACGGTTGTAATTTCAATAGAATAGCCGGAAAGCCGGCCTGCCCGGCCCAGAATAGTAACAAGAACAGTAACAAGACACAGTAACAAGACAGACTTGTCCGGCCTGTGTCCGGCCTGATAACCTGAACATCAATACCATTAAGGCTTTCAGGGTTTTTTACAGGGAAGCCTGTCTTGTGTTTTTGGGTTTTTAATAGACAACATGTACCATATAGGGTACACTATTAAAATGCGATATTCAATTGTGCAAACAGATGAATTTCACTTCTGGTTTGAAAAACAGAACCTGACCACCAGAAGAAGAATAACGGCAAGAATGGATATGATAAAAGAAACCGGAAATTTGGGCAATGTCAGGTATCTTGGAGATAAACTACTTGAACTGAAATGGACTAACGGACTACGGATATATTTTACATTTAGGGACAATGAAATAATTATTCTTTTAAACGGAGGCATGAAAAATGCGCAAAAAAAAGACATTGAAAAAGCACGAAGGCTCTGCAAAAAGTACTCGCGGGCTTAAAGACTTCGATACCGGTACTTTAATAAAAGCCATGAGCGTTAACGATTTGTGCGAAGAACTTACCAATTGCCTCAAGGACAAGGACGCAGAAGCATTTAAGGAAATATTGTGGTCGTATTTAAACCATCACAATAAAAATGCCGTAGCGAAAAGAATGGGTGTTTCCAGAACAACCCTTTACCGCATGGTTTCCGAAGACGGCAACCCCACCCTTGATAACATTATCAACCTCATTGATTCCATCGAAAAGGAAGCCGCGTAACAGACTTGCCTGCCCAGATGACATGAACACCAATACCATTAAGGCTTTCAGAGTTTTGCTACTATGCCGCCAAATCCAACTCAAGGCTTTCGTACTTGGGTACAGGCATCAATGACTTTTGCGGCCCGTGTTCCACCAATTCAAGAAGACCAAGATCGGAAAGAAAAATAACGTCGTTATATACGTTTTTAAAATCCCTTTGTAACAGTCTCGCCAGTTGCTTTATTGATTCAGGATGCTTACTTACTATGGTTTTTAGTATTTCAAGTCTTGGCTCTGAAAATAGCTTTTCAGCCATTTTAAGATTAGAACAAATTATGACATTTTGCTTCGCCGTATTTTGCGTTTTACCTGACAAGGCTTTTTCCCACCGTTTTTTTGTATCACTGCTTTTTTCAATCATAATAACGGCTTTTTGTAACTTCATATACTAAATCCCCTTTCTTTTACCAGCTTCCAGAAATCATCCAGAAGCTTTTTATAAGATATAAAAACATAATCAACCTGAACATCCCCTATATGAAGATGATGACCTTTGGGAAAGTGGTTATCAAAACCCACCAGAATTTTCCCGGACTGAACAAGATAAAGAGAATATTTAATACCGTCCGGATAATGCCTGCCTTTTGGCACCCTCCATATCCTGATTTCCGCTATCGCTAATTGATCGTCAACCAGATTATGCAGTAATTTCTTTTCCCTGAAAATCAACCCGGCCTTCATGTATATGGTTGTATAACCATATATACAGACTGTCAATTAAAATAACCAAAAAGACAACAAAAAGACAAGACAGACTTGCCCGGCTAGCGCAAGTTTCCTAAAATGGCGGTCAGATTTAGTATAAGTTATTGGAATTATGGGGGAATTACAGGTTTGATTTGTATACAC
>JAFGOL010000031.1 GCA_016926495.1 Oligoflexia bacterium | reverse complement strand
TGGGAATAACATACAGGCCTTTTTTGCTGAATGAGCCTTTTACGGATAAAAGAATGCTGGATATCTGCGCGTACATAAGGCAGGACAGGACCGCTAAAATCGAGTTCAATACCAATGCAGGCCTTTTAACGCCCGAACTCAGCGATAAACTGATTGAACTTGATATTGAATGTATCCGGTTCAGTATAGACGGATTTTATAAAGAGGAATATGCCAAAAGGCGAAGAGGACTTGACCTGGACATAGTTGCGGAGAACACGGAATATTTTTGCAAACATGCCGATAAAAACAAAACCTTTACGAACGTGAGGATGATTGCCTTTCCCGGTACCGAAAAGGAACAGGAACTTTTTATCGAAAAGTGGAGCGCCGTGGCGAGCAAGGCGGAAATTACAATGCTTTACCGCTACCCGTGGGAAGGTCAGGAAGAAGTTGTTTACAAGCCGTGCCTGAAAATCAGGAAGGAGATGTTTTTTTACGTTGACGGCAGGGCTGCCCTTTGCTGCTGGGATACCAGCGAGAGGGCCGTTATCGGTAACGTTAAGGATCGAAAAGTTACTGATATCTGGAACGGGGAGCCCCTGAAAACATACAGGTCACTGCTCGATCTGGGACAACGTGATAAAATAAACCTTTGTTCAAGGTGCGACGCTTATAAAAACACCGTTTTTGATCAATAACGTTTTACGACAATCCTGCTGTCCGCCATCGTGGCGTCTATTAACTGCGCTTTTTCACCCCTGTAACCAAGGTCGGCTATAACTTTTTGTATTCTTATGAGGTCTTTTTCGAGGTTTCCGGGCTTGACTACAAGCTTGAAATTATGCCCGGCAAGCAACAGCGTGAATATGTTATCAGGTTCGCAGATTATTTCGGAAATCATTTTTGAGTTAATATACAGTCTGTCCGATTTTACGTTTTCTATTTCACTCAACAGCTTTAACCCTCCGATGTAATCATCGTCCGGGGAGCTTATTATTACAAGGTCGTTTCTGTATCCCGGTATGAACTTGTCGATGATTTCGCCGTGTTCGTCAATGTACATGAGCTTGCCGGATTTTTTGGCAAGGGCCATGGCTGTTTTGGAATCCACGGCTATTTCAATTTTGTTTGGGAACAGTCTTTTGATATTGGCGGACCTGACCCACGGGTGGGTTTTGATCCTGCTCATCGCGTCATCAATGGACACGCCAAGTATGTTTTCGCCGTTCCTGATCCCCGAAAGGCCCAGAATGGCCTGCCTGCTGATGTTCGGAGGTACAAGTATGTTGATTTCCTTTATTTTTAATATGCCAAGATTGCTGATCCGGTATATGCCGTATGAGCATCCCCTGACAAGCAGAAACAGTGTTATTAACACCGCTGCAATAAGCAATATCCTGGTACCGGGTTTTTTTTTCTTTTTCTTGTTTAAATTCCCGCGATATAATTTTGACATAGTGATATAATATATTAGGTTATGGGAAAAAATACAGACAATCTTATAGTCGGTCTGGATTTTGGTACAACCAAAATCTGCGCAATAGTGGGAAAACCACACGCGAAAGGCATTGATATTATCGGGCTGGGTTCAAAGCCTTCAACCGGTATACGGCGCGGAGTGATCGTTAATATAGATGCCACGGTGGACGCCGTAAAGGCCGCGGTTGAGGAAGCCGAGCTTATGTCAGGCTGCGAGATCAACAGCGTATACGCAGGAATTGCCGGCGGGCATATAAACAGCTTTAACAACAACGGAATGATCAGCCTTAAGGGAGAGCCTATTACTTCAAAGGAAGTAGAGAGGGTGGTAAATACCGCAAGCGCTCTTAATATAGGTGCTGAAAGGGACGTAATCCACGTTATTCCGCAGGAATATATTATAGACGGACAGAGGGGCATAAAGGATCCCGTAGGTATGTGCGGCGTCAGGTTTGAAGCAAGGGTACACATCATTACGGGAAATACCACGTCGGCGCAGAACATAATAAGGTGCGCGAACCAGTGCGGTCTCAACGTGGACGACATAGTCCTTGAGCCTATAGCGTCAAGCGAGGCCGTTTTGCTGGACGACGAAAAGGAGCTCGGTGTCGCGCTGCTTGATATAGGCGGAGGCACCAGCGACCTTACAATATTTTTTGAAGGCAGCATAGTTTATTCCGCGGTGCTTGCCATAGGCGGAAACCATATTACCCAGGATGTCGCAGTGGGGTTGAGAACGCCTGCTATAGAGGCTGAAAAAATAAAAAAGCAGTACGGCTCGGCGCTTGCCCGCAAGATTTCCAGGGATGACAGTATCGTGGTGCCGGGCGTGGGCGGCAGAAAGCCGAAAAAGATACCCAGGAACATCCTGGCGGAAATAATAGAGCCCAGGGTTGAGGAAATACTTTCGCTGGTGGGCCAGGAAATTCACAAGAGCGGCTACCCGGACCTGTTGTCGTCCGGTATAGTAATAACAGGCGGAAGCTCGCTCCTGGACGGCATACTGGAGCTTGCAGAAATAATTTTTGATCTTCCTGTCCGCAGGGGATATCCGAAGGGGTTCGGCGGAGTTAAGAATATTATTTCAACTCCGATCTATTCCACGGGAGTGGGGCTTGTTTTATACGGAAATAAAAACAGCGGTTCCGGAAAATTCAGGGTCAGGGACAAGAATATTTACGACAAGGTAAAGGTCAGGATGTCAGACTGGTACAAGGAACTTTTCTAGCATACTACAGGGAGGCGGGATGTTTTACATCGACGATGATTTTAATAACAATGCGCGGGTAAAGGTTATCGGTATAGGCGGCGGAGGCGGTAACGCGCTTAACACGATGATAAGCGCCAGGCTGGAAGGCGTGGAATTTATAGCCGCCAATACGGATAAGCAGGCCCTTGAGAGTAACATGGCACCCGTAAAAGTACAGCTTGGAAAAAGATCCACCAAGGGTCTTGGTGCCGGGGGTAATCCCGATGTGGGCAGGGAAGCGGCTGTTGAGGACGAGGAATTGCTGAAAAACATGATGACCGGCGCGGAT
>JAFGOL010000208.1 GCA_016926495.1 Oligoflexia bacterium | reverse complement strand
GGCAAATCCGGGATACATTTCCGACTGTTCATAATGCTCTCCTGCGGCAGCTTCCAGAAGATTTTCAAGGGTACTGCCTATAACACCGGCCGGAAAAGAAGCCCTGACTTCGACCTCACCGCCTTCCAGGAATTTAAAAAACCTTTTTGCGTGCTCCTTTTCATGGCCCGCTGTTTCCTCAAAAATCGCCGAAATCTGAACATAACCCTCGCTTTTGGCTTTTGAAGCAAAATATGTGTACCTGTTCCTTGCCTGTGATTCACCCGCGAAAGCTGTCAGTAAATTTTTCTCCGTCTGAGTACCCTTTAGTTTAGCCATAAATACCTCCATTCCCTAAATGATAATGATTTTCATTACCATTTCTAAACCGGTTCCATTTCATTGTCAATATCATTTTTATTAAATCTGATCAATTTCAGAAATAAGGCGTAAACATGCCCTGGTGTTATGGTAAGGACATTTCCACGGCCCCAGCTTGTTTCCGTCAGACAATGGTTTGCCGTTGTCATCCACTGCACTGAACCATCCCTTCCCTGTGTCAACAAAGTATTTTTGTATATAACTCCATATTTTTAACAGGGAATCAGTGTATTCCTCCCTGCCCCCAAGCTTGTACGCAAGAAAAAGGGCGACCATGGCCTCGCACTGGGGCCACCATTGCCTGGCGCTGTTATAGCTGCCGTCGGGCAACAATTCATATAACACGATGCCGTCCGCATCCAGCGCCGTATTCATAAAATTGTCTATTATCATTATGACGGCTTTTTCAACGTCTTCGTGCCCGGTGTTCCCGGAGATACTGCTGGCTTCATAGAGCAGCCAGGCGCCCTCCGCATTATGCCCCAGGGAAGAAACTTCCGAAAGGCAGTTCCACTCACCGTCAAAACAAACCCTGAACTTCCACTCTTTTTTATCTATGATCTTATCCATGAACAAACTGATAAGATTATCTATACGTGACTTTAAGTCCGGATCCCGCCAAACGGTATAGAGATTGGTATAGGCCTCAATTGTATGAAGCTGGCTGCCCAGGGATTTTTTATTTTCCGCCAATTTCCATTCTCTGGAAAAAAGATCATAGTATCCGTCGTTTTCCTTGTCGTGACCATGATCTTCAATTAAGGAGAAAATACCGGTTGCCCATTCAAGCGCTCCGGGTTCTTTTGTAACCCTGTAAAACTCACTCAACGCGTAAACCATAGACGAATGGGCGAATAAATATTTGGAAGTGTCGGAAGGGTTGCCCTTACAATCCACCGTCCAGTAAACCCCGCCGTATTCCCTGTCCCTGAAATATTCATAAAGGTAATCAAACGCCCTCCTGGCCGGTTCCATATACCTGTCGTCTTTATACCGGCCATACACTGACGAGAAAGCCCACAATATACGGGCATTCAAAACAACGGATTTATCGTGACTGTAATCAATATTATCAGCGTGATCTATGCATCCCACAAACCCGCCGTTTCGGAGATCCACAGCGTTCATCCAAAACGGCAGAATATTCACGGTTAATTCCTTTTCAAGCTCATCCCTTAATTTTGCAAGCCTGTCCGGTACCATTATAATACTACTTCTACGTTATGGTCCCTTCCGTCCTCAAAAACAGGCACAATATTACCTTCTATCTTTTTGCCGTCTACAATAAGGCTCTTAACACCCTTACCGGATGAGTTTTCATTTTTAACATTAATAAGATATCTGGCATTTCTGAATTTTCTTTCAACCTTGAAGCCTTTCCATTTTGAAGGAATACAGGGATCAATTACAAGTCCGTTATAATCCGTCCTTATACCCAGGATCCACCTTGTTATTGTAACGTAATTCCACGCCGCGGTACCCGTAAGCCAGGAATTCTTTGCTTCCCCGTGACGGCCCGCGCGCTTTCCGGCAATAACCTGTGAATACACGTAGGGTTCCATCCTGTGAAGCTCGCTGATTTCTTCCCTGTAAGCAGGATGAATTTTAGTAAAATAATCAAACGCCTGATCTCCCCTGCCCTGCATTGTTTCCGCAATTACTATCCAGGGATTGTTATGACAGAAAATTCCGCCGTTCTCCTTGTATCCCGGAGGATAACTGGATACTTCTCCCATATTCAGCTTATAAAGAGCATAAGGAGGTTCAACAAGAACGATACCATGCTCGGAATCCATCATTTCCTTGACTGAATCAAGGGCTCTTTTGGGCATATCCTGTTCAGCACCTATTCCGGCCATCGCGCACCAGCCCTGGGACTCAATAAGGATTTTTCCGTAATCGCATTCCTTTGAGCCTACCTTCTTTGAATAGTCGTCGTATGCCCTCAGGTACCATTCACCGTCCCAGCCATGCTTAATAACGGTTTGTACCATTTCGTTTATATGCTTTTCAGCCTGTTTTGCCTCGTCTTCCTTACCCATAAGCCTGCACAATTCCATGAACTCTCTTCCCGCGTAAACAAAAAGCCCGGCGATCATTACCGACTCGGCAACTTTTCCGTCCTTATTGGTACAGGTCTGGAAAGACTCGTTGGGGTCCATGGAAAAGCAGTTCAGGTTCATGCAGTCATTCCAGTCCGCCCTCCCGATAAGGGGAAGCCCGTGGGGGCCTTTATTGTTCACAACATGGTAGAATGATCTCTTTGTATGTTCAAAAAGAGTGCTCGGTGCCTTATCATGATCAAAAGGGACCATCTCCTTTAAAAAATCGACATCACCGCTTTCCTTTATATAGTCGGCAACACCAAGGATCAGCCAAAGAGGATCATCATTAAAATTTCCCCCAACCTCGAAGTTACCTTTCTTTGTAAAAGGCTGGTACTGATGATACGCCCCTCCGTCCTCAAACTGGGTCGCAGCGATATCATATATCCTCTGCTTTGCCCTTTCGGGTACCTGGTGAACAAAACCCAGCAGGTCCTGGTTGGAATCCCTGAAGCCCATTCCGCGGCCTATACCTGATTCAAAATAAGAAGCGCTTCTTGACATATTAAAGGTAACCATGCACTGGTACTGGTTCCATATGTTGGTTATCCTGTCGATTTTTTCGTCTGGAGATTCTACAACAAACCTGGTCAGAAGATCATCCCAGTACGAAGCAAGCTCTGCCATCGCATTATCTACATCCTTTGAAGTTTTGTATTTTGAAATCATTGTATGAGCATGCTTTTTATTTATTATTCCGGGTTTCTCCCATTTTTCCTCCTGGGAATTTGCAATGTAACCCAGTACGTAAACATAATCGGCGGATTCACCGGGTTTTAAATCAACTTCTATACAATGTGAAGCGACCGGGTACCAGCCGTCCGCGACCGAATTTCTTGACTTGCCTTCCGACACCGCTTCAGGTTCGTCAAACCCGTTATACACGCCCAGAAAATCCTCCCTGGCAGTATCAAAGCCGCAGACATCGGCGTTAACGGAATAAAAGGCGTAATGGTCCCTTCTCTCCCTGTATTCGGTCTTATGATAAATAGTCCTGCCCTTGTTTTCTATCTCGACTTCGGCAATGTTCAGATTTCTCTGAAAATTGGTGGAATCTCCCTGAGCGTCCCAAAGGCAAAATTCAACAAACGAAAAAAGCTTAACCTTTTTCCTGGACTTGGAAATATTTTTCAGGGTGACCCTGTGCACTTCGCAGTTATCGTCCACAGGCACCATAAAAAGTACTTCCGCTTCAAGACCCTTCCGTGAACTGATTATCTTTGTATACCCCATACCGTGATGGCACTCGTAGCTGTCCAGTTCCGCTTTTACCGGTTTCCAGCCAGGATTCCAAACGTCACCGTCTTCGGTCCTTATGTAAAAATATCTTCCGCCGTCATCCAGCGGAACATTGTTATATCTGTACCTGGTAAGCCTTCTGAGTCTTGCGTCCTTGTACAGGCAATACCCGCCAGCGGTATTCGAGATGAGGGAAAAGAACTCCTGTGAGCCCAGGTAATTGATCCACGGAGACGGTGTTTTAGGCGTAGTTATTACGTACTCTCTTTTTGCATCGTCAAAATACCCAAATTTCATCTAGTCCTCCAATTTGTTATACCAATTTTTCTTTAATATGAACGAAGTAATAACCAGAATAACAATTCCGTTTATTATCGACGTTTTTTCCCTGATTATTATGTAAATGGGCAATACTACAAGGGTGGTCTGCCAGATAATACCTATGATAATGTTGAACATATCTCTTTTGAAATCCTTGTTGGGCTTAAAAGAGGGATTTTCCGCCATTACCTTCTTTTTAACAGGACCCCAAAATCCCCAGGGTCTTACCCTGGTATAAAAATTCTTAAGCACTTCCTCATCATCAGGTTCCGTAAGCAGGCTGCCGATAATACACCCTAACGTGGAAACAGCAAGTATAATGGGAAACGCGAACAGGGGATTATTGCTGGGAGAGATCAAAGAAATACAGGCAGCGCAAAGCATACCGCCGGCCATACCCCAAAAGTAACCGTAACCGTTCAAACGCCACCAGTACCATTTCAAAACATTAGACGCGGCATAACCGCCCCAAAGAGCTGAAACTATCCACATTGTCCAGTAATTAACGGATTGGGCGGCATATCCGAATAATATACCGAGTATTATAATAGCGGCCGACGCAATATAACTTAATCTAATATACTTTTTATCTGAAGCATTCGGATTAATATACTTTTTATAAATGTCATTAACAATATAAGCGGGAGCTGCATTAACCGTTGCCGCATAAGTCGACATAAAGGCAGCCAGCAAGCCTGCTATCAAAAGACCCACGAGTCCGACAGGCAAAAAGTTTTTGATTGCATAAGGAAGTATCATTTCAAAATCAACATTAGGCCCCATTGCCCTGAGTTCGGGAAGAAAAAACGCAAGGGCAAGAACAGCCAACCCTCCTATCATCATATATCGGGGAAAAAACAGGACAAGGCTGACAAGCCCGCTCATTTTACTGGCTTCCTTTGGACTCCTTGTAGCGAGTACTCTCTGCATATCATAATTTGGCGCAGGTCCCGCAAGGCTGACAAGTATTCCCTTAAAAAGCATCATCATCATTATTATGGTAAAAAATGAATATTCATCCTGTTGTATCTTTGTATTAACGGAATCCAGTATTCCCGTCCAGTCAAGATCAAGTTTCCAGCCAAACCATATGGTTTTCCATCCGTCGGGAATAGCATTGGCCAGCATATCGGGTGAAACCTTGATCATGGCAATAATACCTATAGCAAATGAACTTATAGTCATAATAAAAAACTGAAGTACTTCCGTAAATACAACGCTGAACATACCCCCCTTAATAACATACAGCGACGTCAGCAATGTGATGATCAAACCGTAGGTATGGGGAGCAAGGTCCCAGGGAAGAAATTCGGCTGCAAACTTTCCGATACCTTCAAATGAATATGCTAAAAACCCGGTAACGCTCATCAGGGCAAAAATAACAACGCTTATATGGGCCAGCTTGCCGCCTTTTTTATCGCCAAACCTTGTAGTAATCCACTCAGCGCCTGTGAGCACATTGGATCTTCTGACCCAGCTGGAAAGATAAACCATAAGAAAAATCTGGTTAAACACAGGCCACATCCACGGGATCCAGGCACCCTTTAATCCGTACACAAAAATCAGATAAACCAGCCACATGGTCCCGCTTATATCAAACATGCCTGAAGCATTGGAAATACCAAGTATGTACCAGGGAACCGCCTTACTGCCCAAAAAGTATGAATCGAGATTTTTTGAAGCTTTTTTTGAAATCCAGATACCAATTCCAATCGTAAGCGCAAGGTAAACAAAAATAATAATCAAATCCAACGATTTCAACATTTAAATTCGACCTCCTGTTTTTATTCGAGCACCCTTGAAACATACCGTAAAATTACCGGAAATATTTTTTTAACAGCTTTCTGCTAATTGTAAAGTGCATAATACCCATATTTAAAATAATAAAACGCCCCTGCCTGTTCGGCAGGGGCGTTAGTATCC
>JAFGOL010000207.1 GCA_016926495.1 Oligoflexia bacterium | reverse complement strand
GCCATGGGCCTTTACGGCGTTGGCGTTGCAGCTGTAGGAATGCTTTCAACTCTCGGCATTACACTGGCAACAGATGCTTACGGTCCAATTGCGGACAATGCGGGCGGCAATGCGGAAATGTCCAAGCTTGAATCCTTTGTAAGGGAAAGGACCGACGCTCTCGATTCACTTGGTAATACAACGGCAGCCACAGGCAAAGGGTTTGCCATAGGTTCAGCGGCATTAACGGCCCTTGCGCTGCTCGCCGCGTACATAGAGGAAGTCAGAAACGGTTTTATTCATATAGGGCAGACAATGCTTACTGTACCCGGGATAGGAGAAGTCGCTGTACATGAAATGACATTGGCAAACTGGATGTCATACTACGATGTCACTTTAATGAACCCCAAGGTACTGATAGGGTTATTTACCGGAGCAATGCTCGCCTTTGTTTTCTGCGCCATGACAATGAAAGCCGTGGGCAGGGCAGCACAGGCCATGGTTAACGAAGTCCGCAGACAATTTAAGGAAATACCGGGCATACTGGACGGCTCGGCCAAACCCGATTACGCGGCATGCGTTGACATTTCAACCAAGGGAGCGCAAAAGGAAATGATACTGCCATCGCTGCTGGCAATAATCATACCGGTACTTGTTGGTCTTCTATGTGGAGTAGCAGGTGTTCTGGGACTACTGGCCGGAGGGCTTGCAACGGGATTCACCCTCGCGGTAATGATGGCAAACGCAGGAGGTGCCTGGGACAACGCCAAGAAATATATTGAGAGCGGAAAACACGGCGGCAAGGGAAGCCCTGCGCACAAGGCCGCTGTTGTGGGCGATACAGTCGGTGATCCGTTCAAGGACACATCCGGACCGTCCCTGAACATTTTGATAAAACTTATGTCCATGGTCTCGGTTGTTTTTGCGGGCCTTGTAGTCAAATATTCTCCCGCAATTATGACCTTCCTGGAAAGAATCGGGAAATAACGTGATATAACAAAGTGATGGGTGGCTTGTATACTAAACCGTTAATGCCGCCCGTCACTTTGTTTTTTTTAATTACAGCCTTTCTCTTTTCAGTTAACTCGCATGCCGCTTCAAAAAAAGAAAACGAACTGAGCATAATCCGCGAGTTTATCAGTAAAAATAAAAAAAGCGGTAATACCGAAGAACAGATCAAATGGGCCGAAGAACTCAGAAAAAACGGGCAAACCCTTGAGGCATGCAAAATACTCGTAAAGGCTTACCTGAACGTCAATAATATTGAAATGGCAAAACTCAGGGGCCGGCAGGCAATAGCCGAAGACCCGGGGTGGTTCACGGGCTACAAGTTCCTTGCCGTAATAGATTTTAAAAACAGGGATTATAAAAACGCCATAAACAATTATGAGATCTACATGGAAAACTCCGCCAGGATATCGCCGCTGGACAGGTTTAACTACGCCGAATTGTTATGGTGGAACAGCCCTGATTCCGCAGCCGCTGCTTTCTTGAAATATATCGATGAATATAAAAAACTCGGCAAAAAGTACCGGACCGCCAATGTATACACTCTTTACTGGTCATATTACAGGCTCGGCGGGACTGAAACCGCGGTAAAAACCGTCAATGAGCATCTTGAAAAATACCCGGAAGACTGCACTGCCAGGCAGGACCTGCTGGGCATATATATTGAAAATAAAAACATTGATAACGCAAACAGGGAATACGCAAATATCAAAAAATATAACTGCGGTTCGTCCGTTATAGCCGAACAGAAAAAAAAGCTGGACAGACTTAACAGTCGGAGCCTGAAAAAGGACGATATAACGATCTCCGCTGAAACGGCGTTTAAATACACAAACGGATTTTACGCGGCTGAAAGTGATCTGGGCATCGAAGTTCCCGTTAAATCTCCGATATACGGAGGGTTTGCTTACAGGTTGAACAACCTCTGGGGAAATTATTCCGAAAACTTTCACACACTTGTCTTTTACGCCAGATACAGGGACAGCGATACTACAAGCATGACGGTCGGATTTAAAAAATACCTTAACTACAACCCGGAATGCCTTCCGGTTTTTTTCAATCTCGAATACGCGCTTAAGGACAATATGCTGTTTAAAATGGAAATTGATAATCACAACAGGCTGCTTTTAAGCAAAAGCGTTTCAGAAATTAAAACAGAGGCCAAGCATACGTCCGTTGCCCTGCTCCATAGACCTAAGGAATATTTAAAATATGATGCGGAGTTCAGGTATGCGGAGCTTTTCTCCGCCGCCGGAAGGGCTTCGGTATTTGATCTTGAAGGGGGGATACTTGTAAAACCCGTAAGCGCAAGCCCGCTTAACATAGGCCTGGACCTTGTTGCGTCCAGCATGATTACAGGCCGACGGGTCATGCAGGACCTTTTTCCGGCCCATTTAATGTCGTACATACTTGTATGGAATTACAGCCTCACGCAAAATCCGGACAGCCTGGGACTGGTACTGAATTTTGAAGCAGGTGTCGGCGGGGATATCCCCAACCGCATATCATTTGGAAGGATCCTTAATTTCTCGTTCAGCCCAGAATACAGGTGGAATTTATCAGGCAGTCTGAGTTTAAGCTACGGTCATTACACGGAATTGCACCTTAAAACATTCCCGGGCGTTGACAGGATAATGCTGAACCTGTCACTGTAACCTGTCAAGCCCCGATCCTGTCCCTGATAAGTCCTGCAAGTTCGTCGGCGTATTTGTTGATCTTTGCCTCGTTCTCGCCTTCGATCATCACGCGCGCGAGGTTCTCCGTGCCCGAATACCTGACAAATATCCTGCCCCGATCGCCGAGCTCTGCTTCAAATTCCTTTTGGGCCTTTATAAATCCGGTTATTTTTTCAAACGGGATTTTTTCCTTAACTTTTATGTTTTTAAGCACCTGGGGAAAATGCTTCATAACCTTTGACAGGCTGCTTAGGCGCTTTGAAGAACGCACCATGAACGACAGTACCTGCAGGGCCGCAATTACTCCGTCCCCTGTCGTTGTATGATCAAGGAATATTATATGTCCTGACTGCTCACCGCCGAAGTTGTAGCCGTGCGCCCTCATAAGTTCCACAACGTACCTGTCTCCGACCGGCGCCTGGACAAGGGTAATATCGTGCTCCTTCATGGAGAGTCCCATACCGAAATTGGTCATTGGAGTAACTACGACGGTGTTCTTAAGCAGACGGCTCTGGTTTTTCAGATGGACCGCTATCATGGCCATAATAAAATCACCGTCTACTATTTCACCCTTTTCATCAAGCAGGATAACCCTGTCGGCATCCCCGTCAAGGCTGATGCCTATATCGGCGTTATTCTCCCTGACAAGTTCCGCGATATTCTGAGGATGCAGCGCCCCGCAATTATCGTTGATATTGGAACCGTTGGGATCAACACCTACTTTTATTACCTCGGCTCCCAGTTCCTCGAAAATTACGGGAGCGACCTCGTATGCCGCGCCGTTAGCGCAATCAAGAACAACCTTTATACCGTCCAGCGTAAGATCAAGGGGATAAGTCCTCTTTGCAAAAACTATATACCGGCTTTTGGCGTCCTTGATCCTTTTTACCAGTCCCAGGTGTTCGGAAGCGGCGCAGGAAGCATGAAGCTCCTTTGAAAACATAAGGTTCTCTATATGGTGCTCTGTATCATCCGGCAGTTTAAAGCCGTCCCTGCTGAATATTTTTATTCCGTTATCCCTGAAGGGATTGTGAGAGGCTGAAATAATAATACCGGCGTCACACCGCATGTCCTTGGCAAGAAAGGCGATGGCCGGAGTGGGAAGCGCCCCTACCCTGTAAACATCAATTCCCATTGAAGAAATACCCGCGCTCAGCGCCGCCTCCAGCATGTACCCGGAACTGCGCGTATCCCTGCCTATAAGCACCTTTCCCCTTGTTTCGGGATCATCGCTTTTTAAAACGCATGAAACCGCGCGACCCAGTTCCATAATATTCTCTACGGTCAATGGTTCCTGACCCGGAATTCCCCGCACGCCGTCAGTGCCGAATATTTTTCTTTTCATCCGAACAAACTCCTTTCAGTATATCCATACATCCACTTTTTTGGGATTCGCATTGATCAGCGTAATATTCGCCGGCAGCTTTATAATAACATCTTCCTTATGGCTTCCGGGAGCGTTGAAAGTCAGATCAACCTGTACCCTGATGTCCTTGGATGTTAACTGTTCTATCAGCAGTTTAGGACCCTCAACATAAACGGTGATCACTTCAGGATTGATTTTGTATCTTTCGGCGCCGAAAGGGTAGACCCTGATATTGTTAAAGCCCTTCCTGACCAGTATCGGAACAATATCGATATAAACACTGAAGTTCTTCATGGATACATTCCTGAACCTGCGAAGCAGGGAAGGATCAAGCCCCACTTCCTTTTCGCCGGACTCGATAATATTAGTAAGATCTATGGGCTCGGTAAAAAGCTTTTCCGTCTTGCTTACGACACTTTCCGGCCCCGATACTTCCACAACTTCAGGCTCTATTGTCGCTTTTTTTATCTTGTAACCGCTGGCGAGTTCACCCATAAAGCTCGGTTCAACCTTTACCTGGGCGGTCTTGATCTTTTCAAGTTTGGGCATTATCGTATCCGGGTAAATGCCTATAACCTTTACTCCGATAGGAAGATCAATTATGTCGTCGTAAAGTTTGTACGATACAAAACCCTGTTTTTTGTTGCGCAAATCAACGGTGATAACGTCTTCCCTTTCTATTACCTCCCTCAGGAACGCCCTTGGTCCGAGCAGCCTGAGCTCTACTTCTGTATCCACATCGTTTGACACCATCAGGTCAGGCGGAGTAATATAGGTAAACGGCACCTTTTTAATCATCTCAATGTTTCTGGAGCCTATAACCATGAACCACAAGAGCAGGGTTATTACGAGAGCGGTAATTTTAAGAAAAATATTTTTTGTAAAAACACTTACAAAAACATTTTTTATAAAATTAAGAGCATAAAGTTTCCTATTCATTTTCCGTTCCCTCTATACCCAGTACGGCGTTCAGAACTCTTCTCAACGCCGGACCGTCAAGTCCGCGCGTAAGCTCTCCCTCTACCGCAACGGATATCTCCCTCTGCTCTTCCGAAACCACAACGACCACGGAGTCGGTTTCCTCCGTCAATCCTATCGCCGCCCTGTGCCTTGTTCCAAGGCTTCTTTCAACATTGGGATTTCGGGTTAACGGCAGAAAGCAGCCTGCTGCAATAATTTTTCCCTCGCTGATAATAATTGCCCCGTCATGTATGGGTGAGGCGGGTATAAAAATACTCACAACCAGCTCGGCGTTAACCTTGGAATCGATCTGGATACCCACTTCTATAAAATTCTTCAGTCCCATACTTTTTTCAAGTACAATCAATGCGCCTATCCTTTTCCTTGAAAGGGCTACACACGCCTTAACCAGTTCCTCAACAAGTTTTTCGCTGTCAGCTTTGGCTGACGACAGCATCCTGAAAAAAGGCGTCTTGCCCACGTTTGTAAGCACCCTTCTTACGTCATCCTGGAAAATAATGATCACGATAATGAAAAGGTAACTGAAAAACCTGCTGAGTATTTCATGGACGGTAAGCAACCCCAGCCTCATGGATATAAAATAAAAAATGCCGATAATGGCGAGCCCGGTAAGCATCTGTACGGCCCGGGTACCCTTGATCAATATAAGCATCCTGTACACAATAAAAAACACGATGAATATATCGAGAAGATCCACCCACTTGAGATCAACGATCAGATGCTTGAAAAAAAAATCAACCAACTTTAAACCCCGTTCACAGCCTTATAAAGGCTGATTACATTATTTAATCCTTCCGGGTCATGCGTTCTGAATATCCTTGCGCCCTGCTCCATCAAAAACAATGATGCCGCGTTTGTCAGAGGGTCACGCCTCTCCACGCTCAATCCCGTAATTTTTCCCAGGTACGACTTCCTGCTGAGTCCCACGCAAACCGGAATTCCCTGCGCAGTCACGGAGTAAATATTTTTCAATAACCTTCCGGTGTCGTTAACGGAAAACCCGAACCCTATTCCGGGGTCGTAGATTATTCTTTCACGAGCAATTCCCGAATCTTCCAGCATTTTACCCGTACCTGTAATAAAATCCAAAAAAACAGCGACAGGCTCGTCTTCAATATCAGAATCCGGCGTAACGCCCGAAACCCCGTCAGGGTTTCTGTTCATCATGGCCAGTGCTGTTGTCTTATATTCTACCATAATATCTGCAACTTGCGCTATAGCAGAACCGTTGCTTATGTCATTTGCCATCCGCGCGCCGGCCTTTATTGCTTCCATAAGAACTTCCGGCTTGCACGAATCAACGGAAACCGGAACTTCAAAATTCTTTTTAATCCCCTCTATAACGGGTATCACCCTGTCCGTCTCTTCGGCAGCGCTTATACCGCGACTCCCGGGCCTTGTTGATTCACCGCCCACATCTATAACGGTGCTTCCGTCACGCACAAGTTCCCCTGCCTTTTTCATCGCGGAATCATAATCCAGATATTTACCGCCGTCCGAAAAAGAGTTATCCGTAACATTCAGAATTCCCATAACGACAAAGTCACGGGGCAGTTCAAGCAACATGTCTCCGATATAGATCCTCGCGCCACGGTTTGCGAGCAGGCTTTCAATTTTAAGCGCCAAATCGCCGAAACAGTACGGCTGCCTTTTAAGCTTAACCGAAAAACGTTCGAGTGCACTCATGGACCCCATCAGCAACACATCGGTCGAGTCAACCCTGCAAGAATACGAATTGCGGTTTACAGCGGCATCCCCGCCGCAGGCAATCATTTCCTGCTTGATAATATTGGCCCACGAAGATTTGATGTTCTTTAATAAAATATTTTCGCCAAAAGCCTTGGGAAGCAGTATACCTGTCGCAGCATCTTCAACACCGATTCTTTTTAATATTCTTACAGCATCACTTTGCTTCGATAATCTGATCGGATAAATTCCGGACATTTTCCTGTTCCTCTTCCTCCCGGGCCGGATGGTCTTCATACTCTTTATTTTCAATCTTTTTCACAGGAGGCAATTCCTTTCCCTGCATAATAAGTTCAATCTCGCTGCTGAGAAGCACCTCTCTTTCAAGAAGAGCTTCGGTAATTTTTTCCAGTTTATCCTTATTATCGGCAATTAATTTTTTTGCGTTATTATACGACGTAAGGACTATTTCCCTGACTTCGGAATCAATAAGCTTTGCAGTCTCTTCGCTGAAGTTATTCGTTGTGGAAAACTCCTTGCCCAGAAATATCTGCTCGTGTTCCTTCCCGTACTTAAGAGGCCCCAGTTTGGGACTCATGCCCCAACTGCAAACCATTTTCCTGGCAATTTCGGACGCCCGTTCAAGATCGTTGGCGGCCCCGGTTGTCTGCTGGTTACTGCAAACCTCTTCTGCGGCGCGGCCGCCCATCAATCCCATAATATCAGCCAACGCCTTTTCTTTTGACAATATATATTTATCCCCCTCCGGAAGTGTCTGGGTCACACCCATTGCAAATCCGTGCGGTATAATAGTCACCTTATGCACAGGGTCGGCACCAGGCAACAGCTTAGCGATAAGGGCGTGTCCGGCCTCATGAATAGCCGTAGTTCTTTTATCTTCATCAGTTAAGACCATGCTTCTTCTGGCTATACCCATTATGATCTTGTCCTTTGCCTTTTCCACGTCCTCCATCATTACAATCCTTTTATTTGATCTTGCGGCAATCAGGGCAGCCTCGTTCATAAGGCTTTCAAGGTCCGCGCCTGTAAACCCGGGCGTACTTTTGGCGATAATGTCCATGTCCACATCTGTATCAAGGGGCAACGGTGCCGAGTGCACCTTGAGTATCTGGGCCCGTCCCTTAACGTCAGGCCTGTTTACAACAACCCTTCTGTCAAATCTTCCGGGTCTCAGGAGCGCCGGATCAAGCACGTCAGGCCTGTTGGTAGCCGCTATCAATATAACGCCTTCGTTGGATTCAAAACCGTCCATTTCCACCAGGAGCTGGTTAAGGGTTTGTTCCCTTTCGTCATGTCCTCCGCCGAGGCCCGCGCCCCTGTGCCTGCCCACAGCGTCAATTTCATCAATAAATATAATACAGGGAGCGTTTTTCTTGCCCTGCTCAAAAAGATCCCTGACCCTGCTTGCGCCCACGCCGACAAACATTTCAACAAAATCCGAACCGCTTATGCTGAAAAACGGCACCCCGGCCTCTCCGGCTATTGCCCTTGCGAGCAGCGTTTTTCCGGTCCCCGGAGCCCCCATCAGCAATACGCCCTTTGGAATACGTCCGCCAAGCTTGGTATATTTTTTTGGGGATTTAAGAAAATCCACTATCTCGCTGAGTTCTTCCTTTGCCTCGTCAACCCCGGCAACATCCTTAAATGTTATCTTTTTCTTGCTTTCATTCAAAAGCTTTGCCCTGCTTCTGCCAAAACTCATTGCCTTGCCGCCGCCTGCCTGTAATTGACGCATAAAGACAAAAAACAGCACAAACAGCAGTATCATGGGCCCCCAGTTGATCAAAATCTGCTGCCACAGGGATGCCTTTTCCTCTTCTTCATAATTAGGAATTATGCCGTTAGCCCTTGAAAGCTTGAAAGTTTCCGGCCCCGTATCGCCTATGGTCTTGAAAAACCTGCCCTCGTTGTATTCGGGCTTATACTTTCCGCTTATCTTGTTTTCGCCTTTAAAAGTTACCTCGGCTATTTTTCCGGCCTCTAAATCCTTAACAAATATCGAAAAATTTATATCAACGGATTTTTTCCCCTCGCTCCTGAAAATATTAAAAACACTGATGAACATCAGCAGTAACGCAAGCCATAAAGCAAGTGTTTTATGCGACTGTTTCATAATGATGTACTCCTTCTTAAATGGGTCCGTTGCCCGACTGCTGTTTAAACTAGCATGCAGGCAATATACGGTCAACACCTGCATTTCAGATATTTACTAAAGAAATTCACCGGGTTTCCGATAAGTTGAGTATCAGGAATCAGGGGGGGGGGGATCAATACCTATGAAAACATCTCTTGTTATATTGGTTTTTTCTGTCAGCCCGCTTTTATATTCCATGGACGAAACACCTGACGCGGGGACCATAATAAACTCCAAAAGCCGTTCAATATATTACGGTGCCGCAATGCATACGGTATCAAGCCAGCCTCTTACAAGGATGCCCGCAAGTATAAACAAAAATATCATGGTACCAAACCGGAGAACAAACTACTATAATTCGGTATGGGGACCGACAAGGATACCTGCAAGCCTGTACAGAAGCAGCAAATCATTCCTTTTCGGGCGGGATTTGCTTAAAAACAGGTCCGCTGATTTCCGGTATGAATTCAAACACAACCTGGATTTACGGGAATTGCCCAAGCTGGATGAGGAATTATTAAAATTATACAATTTCAGGAATGACCGTTTCATGAATCTGTGGCATAAGTAGTGCCCATGTGTTTAATAAAACAGTATCAAAAGGTCGCCCTTTTTACCGAGGGGGCGGAAAATTTCTTTCAGGCAAAAACAGCGTCTGCGATGTTAAGGTACAAACCTGACAAGGTATTCTGCCTTATTGACTCCCGGAGCAGGGCTCAAAACGCCTCCGCAATGTTCGGCTCCGGCAAGGATATCCCCATATACGCGTCAATCAGTGATGTTACAGGCAAGGTTGATACAATGGTACTCTGCATGGTACTACCCGAAGGCAGGGTGCCGGATAAATGGATCAGCGAGATAATACTGGCACTTAAAAATAATATTGATGTCATTAATCCCCTGCATGTAAATTTTTCAACAGTTGGGGAAATTGCAAATAAATTCGGCGGTACGGCGGAAAACTCTACTCCGCAGATCACTTCCTTTAAAAATACAAAAGGAAAAATCTACAACCTCAGGACAGTTCCAGACGACCTTGAGCTTATGAATTACGAGGTACTCAAAACCAGGGCAGTCAGGGTGCTTACAGTGGGTTCGGACTGTAATCTCGGCAAGATGCTTACAACAATCGAACTTGACAGGGAAGCGAAAAGGCGGGGTTATAACAGCGACTATATAGCAACAGGGCAGATAAGCATGCTGCTTAAGGGCAGCGGGATGGCCATTGACAGGGTGATATCGGACTTTGTGCCAGGTGCCGTTGAAAGGCTGATACTGGAAAAGCGTGATCGTGACATAGTGTTTATAGAGGGACAGGGATCCATATTTCAGCCTATTTATTCAGCAGTATCCATGGGACTGCTTCACGGTTCAGCTCCCCATAAAATGATATTCTGCCATCTTCCTTCAAGGAAAAAGATACGCTACAGCAACCTCGATTTTCCGGATATGAAAACGATGATCAGGCTCCATGAAGAACTGGCGTCAATTGTACTTAAAAGCAGGGTTACCGGTATATCCCTTAACTGCCACGACATGAGCGACAATGAAGCAAGGGATATTATAAAGATGACGCAGGATTTGACCGGCCTCCCCTGCACCGACCCCGTAAAATTCGGGGTTGAGGACCTTGCGGACAGCATATTTGACTGATCCCGGGCAGGCGTCAGAATTTCTATGCTGTTTGTTTATTATAATTGCATATTCCTATTGCCTTTTATAGAATTTAACTAATATGTATCGTATTGGAAGAATTGTTTTTTTTGCTTATCTGCTTGTTTTTTCAACATACATGACTGCAACTGAAGACAGGTTTGAATTCGGCCCCAATTTCGGCGTGTTTCTGCCCAGCGGAATGCCGGAAATTGATCAGGTACTTAAGGGCTTCGGCCTGCATGCCGCGTTTCCCATAGGGGAATCCTACATACTCACGCAATTTGAATACGGCAGGGGCAGCGGAGCCACAATGGCCGGCATACTTATAGATTTCAGAACACCGGCCCCTGACGGCGATTTTTCACCCTATTTCTGCCTTGGACCGCATTTTTATTTCTCAAGGGGGGCTGACGCCGAGGAGAATAATTACCAGCCTTACAACAGGTTCAGCGTGGGTTTTAACATAGGCGGCGGCTTTTTCGCGAATATCAATGAAAACCTAAAGTTCGATTTCATGATAAGGCTTAACGGAAACCCGGGTGCGGTCATTTACATCGGCGCCGGACTGAATTTCTATATTTAGCCTTTAATTCCCGTTTTCTCTATTCGCTTACGAACTTCCTGCTATTTTCAATAACAAATCAGAAACCTTCACGTTTTATCTGGGCTTCAACCTGTATTTTAAAATTAAAAACCAAATCTGTAATATTACCAAGAACAACCTCTATTTTATCAGCGTAAATATAAAATCCATAAGCATGTACAATAAAATGCCTAAACATCAGATATTGATAAAGCAAATCATACAGTTCTTTATCTATAATTTTATTTTCATAAGCAATATTCAATAACTGCTTATGCCAATTATCACCTTTAGGAATACCAATATTTTTTATATAGAAAACTCTCTTTAAAATATTCTCAAGTCCATTATAAATGCTCGTCAACAAATTTGCCGTACCACAAAGTTCAAGTTGGTTTAACTTACAAATCTTTTCTTTCTGAGGCAAAAGTTTTAAGACAGTATCCATTTCAGAAAATTCAATATCAATTTGTGCTTTATAATCATTTTGCATAGATAACTACTGCATCCTTTAATACAAAGTCATTAAACTTGGATTTTATATTTAAATCAATAAGATCAATATTTTTAATTATCTGTTGAGAAATCTCTGCATAAAATTTAAAAAACAAAGCAGCCTT
>JAFGOL010000030.1 GCA_016926495.1 Oligoflexia bacterium | reverse complement strand
ATTTTTAATAACGGCTCCTTCGGGCAGGTCGGTCAGTTCGTGCGTGGTTTTGCCTACGGCCTGTACCACAAGAATAATTTTCCCCTTTTCAGGCTCTGCATCCATAATGGTCAGCGGTATCCTTTCACTGTAATCGTCGTCAAGCTGAACTATGACAAACTGTCCGGGTTTGCATTCCGAAGCGATATACGGAGCATATACCCTGATCATAAAAATATCTTCAGCAAGCTTTTTTTTATCAATAATTCTGTTCACCGAAAAAATCTCCGTTATTATATATATTCCTGTATGTTCTCCACGATCTCCTTACCAGAAAACTCGGGGGTTCCGGCCTTTTCAAAAAAGATATTGTTTTTGGATCCGAAGGGTATCCACTGCCAAAATCTCCGAAGTAAACCTTAAGTTCATCCATTATACTATCTCTTACAACCTTTGCAACAATACTCGCGGCAGAAACCGCAGGCACCAGTTGGTCAGCCTTAAACATACAGTTGATGCAATAATCACTGTCCAGATTTCCGGCTATCATTTCCGTAAAAACACGCGGTTCCTGAGGACTGTCCACGAATATACCGGTATCGGCTGGTACAGCGCTGATTATGGAAGCCATCACTTCAGCCTCGAGCCTGTTAAGAGCGTTCACTTCCACATACCTGTCAATAACTTCAGGCCAAACCACGGAAACAGAAAACCATTCTGTTTCATCAACTATAAGATGGAACAATTCCTCCCTTTTTTTGCCGTTCAGTTTTTTTGAATCCCTAACACCCATTGCTTCAGGAGACAGGACAGCGTTATTGTCCCAGAGCATGCCGCAAACCACCATAGGGCCGAGTACCGGCCCCCTGCCAGCCTCATCAATACCAAGAATATACCTTTCCCTCATTGATAAAAAAGATATTACAATATATGATTATTGTCAGCAAGATTTTACCAGTGTAGTGATGGTGGCAAAGTGAATATTTATTACTGCATTAACAGGCTCGAACAAAAAAGATACTCAACGTACAACCATATCTACTCGCTGGTCAATGAATTTTCCGACCGGTTTGGGATAAGGGACAAAAAATATGACAAAACGCTCGGTGAAAACGAACAGTTTTCAATCAATTTTATCAGCTATAATATAACCCCGATCATGCTTGAGGCGGAATTCCAGCCCATTCACATAAAAACCCACAGGAATTTTGTTCCTTTCTCCCTGAAAAAACTGCTGCATAACTCCCTGAGGCTTCCCCTTGTATCGCCGTATACTCAAAACAAGATCATGCATTATTTTGATTTTCCCATTTATAAATCAATACGCAAATCCTTTTCGGTCCTGGAACTTTCATCCATTACAAATATATCCCTGCCTGAGTTTTTCCATAAAAAAAGCGATCCCTTCCTGTTTACCAGGAACGCGGACGGAGCGGACAGGATCATTGTTCACAGCGATTTTATGAAACAGGAACTTGTATCCAGGCTTTTTATCGCCGAAGACAGGATCACTGTAATAAGCAAGGGAATAAAAGACGGCTTTTTCAACATAGCAAAGGACGCCGAAACAATACAAAAAAGCAGGGAAGACCACCAGATACCGGATAAATTCATAATGTTCGCGGGCAAGATTTCGCGTTATAAAAACCTGGACAGGCTCATAAGGGTTTTTGCCAAAAGCGCGCCAAGGCAGTATTCACTGGTTATTGCCGGCAGCTTTGACACCAGGCATGAAAGCTACAGGCACGCGCACTCATACATGAAATACCTGATGAACCTGGCCGGGCAGGCCGCGCCCGGAAGAATCAAGTTCACCGGATATGTAAGGCACGACATTATGCCCGCTGTAATGTATAACGCGACGGCGCTTATTGAACCTTCGTTTCACAATAATTTTCCTGATTCGATCGCCGAGGCCCAGGCTGTCGGCATCCCGGTAATTGCCTCGGATATAGACGCGCACCGCTCCGTATGTACTAATTCCGTACTCTATTTTTCGTGCCTGTCGGAGAAATCAATGGCCGAAGCCATCGAAGCCGTGATAAACGATTCAAAAACAAGGAGCACCCTGATCGACAAGGGCAAACGCAAGGCCGCCGCTTACAGCTGGGAACTTACAGCGCCAAGCTACGGCGAACTCTACAATTCCTTTTCCTAAGACTGCTTTTTAGATTCCTCGTTCTTTTTTCTTACGGACTCCAGTACCTTTTCCTCTATGGCCTTGCCGAGAGGCTGGTAACTTTTAAACTCCATGGAATAATTGGCCCTGCCGCTGGAGATCGATCTCAGGTCGGTTGAATAGCCGAACATTTCCATAAGGGGAACTATGCCGCCGAGCTTTTGCGATCCCTTTCTGAACCTTCTCATGTTATCAATCCTGCCGCGTCTTCTGTTAACGTCGCCGATAATATCACCCATGTATTCGTCGGGTGTATTTATCTCGACCTTCATTATCGGCTCAAGCAGATGCGGTCCGGCTTTTGCTACAGCCTCCTTGACAGCCAGCGAGGTACATATCCTGAAAGCCATTTCACTGGAATCAACCTCGTGATAGGTCCCGTCTATAAGCACGAACTTTACATTGACCATGGGAAATCCCGCGTAAACGCCCTTTTCCATGGTTTCCTCAAAGCCCTTCCTGACTGCGGGAATATATTCTCTCGGTATAACACCGCCCTTTATATGATCAACAAACTCATTACCCGCGTCACCGTTTGGCTCAAGTCTGAACACGATGTGTGCAAACTGGCCTTTTCCTCCGGTCTGCTTTTTATACCTGTAATCGTGCCGGATCTCCCTGCTGATGGTTTCCTTGTAAGCGACGGCAGGTTCACCGACAATAACATTTACCTTGTGCTCTGTCTTCAGACGGTCGGCAATAACATCCAGATGCAGTTCTCCCATCCCTGAAATTACGGTTTCATCCGTTGAGTCGTCATACCTGACCCTGAATGAAGGATCTTCAAGGGCAAGCTTGTGCAGGGCAATGGACAGCTTTTCCCTCTCTTTCACGTCGGGAACTTCAATCTTCATGTCAATAACGGTTTCCGGACAGTGGATCCTTTCAAGCAGGATCTGATGGTCCTCGCTGCAAAGCGTATCCCCGGTTGTTGTGTACTTTGTGCCTATCAGGGCCGCGATATCGCCGGCCTGCAATTTATCTATATCGGTCCTGTCCTTTGCGTGGATCCTGAGGATCCTTCCAACCCTTTCCCTTTTGCCCTTGACCGTATTATACACGTAGCTGGACGAGTTGATTTCACCCGAATAAACCCTGATAAAGGTTTGCTGCCCCACGTAGGTATCATTGATGATCTTGAACGCCAGGGCGGCAAAAGGCTCCTTGGAAGAAGGTTTTCTTGCAATTGTCTTTTCCGGGTCATTGACCTCAGTCCCTATTACAACACCCCTGTCAATGGGCGACGGAAGATAATCCACGACCGCGTCAAGCAGCAATCTGACACCCTTGTTTTTAAAAGCCGTACCGCAAAAAACGGGAGTTATAAGAAGGTTAAGCACGGCGTTCCTGGTAGCGTTACTGATCTCTTCTTCCGTAACAGGCTGTTCGTTAAGGAATTTCTCCATTATTATCTCGTCGAAATCCGCCAGCTTTTCGACTATCCTGTTCCTGGCCTCTTCCGCGTCTTTTTTAATGTTTTCAGGAATATCGATTATTTTGGCGTCAATCTTGTCGTATACAACGGCCTTCATTTTGACCAGATCAATCACTCCCTGGAAATCTTCTTCATGGCCTATGGGATACTGGTAAGCAACGGCATTGGCATCAAGTATTTCGTTCATCATGTTTACAGTGGAAAAAAGGTCCGCTCCCTGCCTGTCCATTTTATTGATAAAGGCTATCCTCGGGACCTTGTACCTGTCCGCCTGATGCCATACTGTCTCGCTCTGGGGCTCAACACCTCCCACAGCGCAGAAAACCATCACAATTCCGTCAAGCACCCTCAGTGAACGCTCAACTTCAAGGGTGAAATCTATGTGGCCCGGGGTGTCGATAAGATTTATCTGGTGATCCCTCCACTTCGTAGTTATGGCGGCGGATGTAATTGTAATACCCCTTTCCTGTTCCTGTTTCATGAAATCCATAACAGCCTGTCCGTTATGTACTTCTCCGATCTTGTGCGTAACGCCGGAAAAGAACAAAATTCTTTCCGTGGTTGTTGTTTTACCGGCATCAATATGCGCGACTATACCCATGTTCCTTATTTTCTGCAGAATAGACTGTTCCATTTTTGTGTAATCCTCCAAGTAATGTTCAAGTAATGTTTATGAGTTTTGTGTGCTTTTAAGCCTTTCAGAGCAAGATTTCAAGCTTTTTT
>JAFGOL010000206.1 GCA_016926495.1 Oligoflexia bacterium | reverse complement strand
TTTAGTAAAATTCTTAAATAATATCTTAATCATATTTTTTCATGATAGTTTTATTAATGCAATTGAAAAGGCGGTCAAACTGTTATATTCTTGGCCTGATATGAGAATTATCGTATTGCTTGTTTCGTTGTTGATCCCGCTGGTTGTTGTTTTCAGGGTTAAATCGGTTTCAACCAACGTTATATTTATCTGTACAGGCCTTTTTGTTTTTGTATGGCTTTTGTATTTTGCTTTCAGGAGCCTTTTCCGCGGTAAGCCCGAAGGAAATAAATAGAAAAGGGTCGGATGTTCTATTTAACCAGCCTTAAAATATATGGGTACTTGTAATATATGCCCTCACTGCATTTTATGGCTGCAATAATAGGCATTATAAAAGCGTAAAACAAAACCGGGATCATGAGTATAAACCCGATAAAAATAAAGGAGAGCAGGGAAGCCGCTATACCGGCTATTGCCAGCGTTATAAGCAGGTTTAATACTTCTTTTCCCTGTGTATTCAGGAAATTGGAACTGTCCCTTTTGCTAATCCATATAATAATCGGAATGATCAGACCGGCAAACGGGATGATGAACCCTGACAGAAGGCTCAGGTGCATTATTGCGGTCCAGTTTTTTTCCTCCTTACTGAGATTTTCATCTTTATAATAATACTCATTACTCATAAACCGGAATATAATTCTACTTTGTAATTTTGTCAATGGAGCCGTCTGGGTGAAAGTAAGCGTAATTATCCCGACATTCAACAGGGCATACTGCCTTGACAGGGCTGTAAACTCGGTATTGGCCCAGAAATATACCGATTATGAGCTCCTGATAATTGATGACGGTTCAACTGATAATACGGAGAAAAAAATAAATTATTACAGGGAAAGGGATCCAAGGGTAAGGGCTTTCCGGAACCGTAACAGTGGTGTTTCACAGGCAAGAAATCTTGGAATATTGAATGCCAGGGGTAGCTTTATCGCGTTTCTTGATTCCGATGACGAATGGTTGCCCGGCAAGTTGCTTTGCCAGATGGAATTTTATGAAAAGCATGAGTACAGTATATGCCATACGGATGAAATATGGATAAGAAACGGGAACAGGGTAAACCAGATGCACAAGCACAAAAAATCCGGAGGTTGTATTTTTCGTCAATGCCTGCCCCTTTGCTGTATATCTCCTTCATCCGTGATCATAAGGAAGGATGTTTTTGACCGTGTCGGCTTATTTGACGAGGAACTGCCTGTTTGCGAGGATTATGATCTATGGCTCAGGATATCCGCAGTGTACGAAGTGTCTTTTATACAAACCCCCCTGATTATCAAGTACGGGGGACACAGTGATCAGTTATCCAGGCGTTCATGGGGCAACGACGAGTACCGGGTCAGGGCCCTGGTAAAAATAGTGGAAACCGGGTCCTTGTCAACAGGCGACAGGGAAGCGGCTGTGTCAATGATAAATAAAAAGAGCGGAATTCTTTATAAGGGCTTTCTGAAACATGGTAATAATGAAAAAGCCGATTATTATAAGCGGGTTATCAACAAGTACTCAAACCGTTAATGACATTATCTTGACGAGTATTGTCCGGTACTGTTCATTTTAAAATATCAATGTGTGATAATTATTACTATGTTCAGGGCTTGTTTATGTTTAATATTTTTTTGTATCTCACTTAATGTATTTGCGGGCAGAGATGGCAAGCACCTGGCGGCATCCGCCGGACTGGGCTTACCCAATATGATTTTCGGCGAGCTGAGCATAGTCAAATTACAAAACCTGACTTTTGGCTTCAATTACGGCTCACTGCCCATGGACAGTATAACGAACAGGGTAGTGGACATGGATCAGATAACTGCCCCGATAACCGTCAGCGATGGTGTAACGCTTACTCCGTCTCCTTCTTCAAGTATCAGGACGTACAGCGCCTTTCTGCGTTATTTTCCCTGGAATGAGAGCATGTATTTTCAGACTTCGCTCATGGGACTGAGTTTGAGGGGATCTGTTTCGGGAACAGTTACAAATTCTTCAACCGGAAGGTATATTACTTCGGTTTCAGCTTCCCTTGGTTTCAGGATGCCCATGATCGGATTCAATGCCGGATGGCAACTCTTTGTTACTGACAGTGCTTTTTTTGATATCGGCCTGGGTTTTGTGTACATCATGAATCCCTCAAAGAGCTTTTCCCTGAGCGGTATCGATCTTGCCGCGTATGATGAGACTCTTTATGAAGATATTCAGAGGGAGCAGCAGAACCTTTCCAACAGAATAGACGGGATACTGGAGGATTTTACAAAAAAGATCAGAATACTTCCGGCCTTTTTCTTTAGTTTCGGAGTGGCTTTTTAAGAGGTAGTTATGTTTTATGTTATTATTTGTGTTTTGCTGAACATCGAAACGGCGGTTTCGGCTGGAAACAGCTATGACGTGTCCAGCGGATCTGTTTTCCCTTCAAAAAATTCGTCAATAATAGATAATCCCTCGGCCATGAACCTGGGGGAAGGCGACGCTATTGAAGTCCTTTTGGGGTTTCCCGACAGTGGCGGGCCGGATGTCGTGGCAAGTTACTCGGGCGATTTTGACAAGATTGGTTTTGGCATGATGTTTTACAAGAACACCGTTAATAACTATATATACGGAGCCTTATCCGCAGAAGCAAATGATTTTTTCCGGATAGGACTCAGCGGTTATTTTGAGACTGAATCCGGCAACGCGAGCGGTGATCTGGGTTTCAGGTTCGGAAGGGAAAAAGGCCTTTCGGGCGCTATTGTTGTCAGGGACTTTGTCGGCGGTTTTAACCTGTTTACTTTCGGTATCGCGTATGCCCTGGGCAGTACGCCCTTAATTATTGAAGCAGACTCAAATTACAGCAGAGGGGCCAACACTATGGACATGGCGATAAGAATGACTTTTCTGGGTACTTCTTTTAACCTTAACCTCGGCTATCATTTTATGATAAATCCCAGGGGGACCCATTCGTCCGAAAATATCGAGGCAGGGGCCAGCTTCTGGCTGACCAGGGACATCGCGTTTATCTTTTTATATCATCACATTATACAACCAGATGACATAATGCTCGGTATTAAACTGGCTTTTTAGCTGTTCGGAAAACTCACCAAAAATTTTGTACCGGTATTCGGTTGGGATTCAACTCTGATTGAACCGCTCATGGACTTGATTATGGAGTAGCATATGCCAAGTCCCAGTCCGGTCCCCTTGCCCGGCTCCTTTGTGGTATAAAAAGTGTCGAAAATCCTGTCAATATCCCCTTCGTCTATCCCGCAACCGTTATCGCTTATCTCCAGTATTATCGTGTTATCGGTGTTTTTTGTGCTTATCGTGATTACGCCGTCTTTTCTGCCGTCAAGCGCGTCTTTGGCGTTCGATAGCAGGTTCATTACCACCTGCTGGAACTTCCCCCGGTTCCCAGTAATGTATCCCCTCCGGGCTTTAAGGTCCGTGCTAATGGCGACGTACATTTTTTCGTACATGACTTTTACTATATTTATGGAATCTTCGACAAGCTCGTTGACATTAAAATTTTCGACGTGATCGGTATCGGTCCTTGCGTATGTCCTTAGCCCGTTTACAATATTGGTGATCCTGTGCAAAGAATCCTGGAGCGTGTAAAATACTTTATTGAGATTTTTGTCCTGGGAGATTTTTTCATCGCAGTAGTCGTGCATTATATCGGCACAGCCGGATATGATCTGGAGCGGGTTGTTGATCTCGTGGGCGATGCCCGCGGCAAGTGTCCCTATTGAAGCAAGTTTTGAGGTATGCGCTATCTGTTTTTGTATGTTTTCCCTCTGGGTCATATCCTTAATGATAAACAGGTTTCCTTTCTGAATGTTATCGTTTGTCATTCCTGACATGGAGATGTGCAGGTATCTTATCCCGGTATTTTTTTTCAGTTTTATTTCAAAGTCATTGTCGGAAATTTTATTGCTATGGAATTTACCGATATAGTCTTCAAAATTCAGAGAACCGATATTACGGCTTGTGAAATCGAACAATTCAAGCGCGGCGTTGTTTATCTGCGATACCTCTCCGCCGGAATTTGTGATAATAATGCCATCCCTTATATTGAGGAATATCTGGTTAATTGCTTCCTCGGGAGTGATTGAAATCAGGTTGTACTTGTTGATAGCCAGGTAGATGGCCAGGGGGTAAAGTATCAGGGTTGACGACGCGCTGGAAACCACGTAGCCGCCCGGATGAAAAATAGGCCCTAAAATAAAAAGGGCCGTTACCATGGCGATTGTTAACAGGGAAAAATATATTAGCATTGGTATGGATTTTACAATTTGTGAATGTCTGTTGTCCCTGTAGTGCCGGTAGAGCAGCCACATACCGTAGCAGGACGGAATGACAACCGCTATTATCAACGCCCATGCGTACATTTTGCCGGTTTCAAGAAAGGGCACTTTATTGATAAAAACAAGGGTCTTGAAAATATTTCCGGAAAAGCCCTGGCTTAACCAGACGACAAGACATACAGCGGCAATAATGTAATAAGCCGGATTGCTCCTGTTTTTATTGATAAGAATGTGCACAAAATTTACAAACAAAAAACTGAGGCACAGCCAGGATATCGTGGCAATTCTGGCAACGTTCAGCATCAGCGGCTGTTTAACAGGAAACCATGTTATCATGTCTACCAGCGCCCAAACACACAGGGACGCCAGGATCAGAAGGCAGGCGTTGGTGGCCTGCAACTTCTTCTCGTTGGAATATATGAATTTTTTCTGAGCCTGTATATAAATAAACAGGGACAGGTAAAGAAGAAAAGTCATAAACGGTACAAACAGGTAAATGCTCATAATATCCTTGTTACTGGTGCTGTAATTATATTAAATTTATATTACTACAAAGTTTAATATTGATGCCTGTCAAAAGCAAGCCACGTTTTTACGCTCTGATGAATAGAAATTTTCAGATAATTTTTCATTAGACGAGGAAAACGAGCTGAGCGCAGGAGGCGTAGGTTAATCCTACGTTGACTAAGCCGAATGCGAAGTTTGACAAAGTATAATGGAAAATTAGCGAAAATTTTGGAGCGGGTGATGGGAATCGAACCCACGCATGCAGCTTGGGAAGCTGCCATTCTGCCATTGAATCACACCCGCACCTGTTAATAGTCCGACAGCTATTTTATATCCGCCTGATTAATTGTTTGTCAATAAGCATAATGAGAGAGCTCTCTGAGATGTCTTTGTTGACATTTTACATGTTGAATTTTAATCTCAGGAAAGCTTTGGGAGTTTTAATGCTGGATATTCATGAATTGGCTGAATCGGCTATAGCGGGACAGGCAGTGTCTGCGTCAGCTGTAAAAAAACTATCCGATATACTGGAACTGGATAAACTGAATCTTGAGTATTTTCTAGGGCTTTACACGAAACTGAGAAAACCGGCAGGGGGTACCGGGATTCTT
>JAFGOL010000205.1 GCA_016926495.1 Oligoflexia bacterium | reverse complement strand
TAAAATACATCTCTTTCTTTTGAGGCCAAATTAACGATTTGTGGATTTCATAATTTCCGTATTTCCTGATATTGAACAAATCAGTTGTTTTTTTCTTTAAAATATCATATTTTTTCACATATCCCCCACCATAAACTATTATTGTTTTACCATCCCAGGCTTTTTCAACGTTCGCTGCATTCGGTCTATTTAGTTCAACATAAGAAAATTTATCAGTGTTAGCAATCAGGGCGATTTTACCTGCGTTCCAAAATACAATTCCTTCGGTATTATTTATAAATAATGCGTCGTTTATTCCTCGTGTAATAACCGACTTTTGTTCTTGTCCTGTCGTTGTGTCAAACAGCAAAAGTGCATCTTCATATCGGCTGTGACAGAACCCACTACAAAGTAATTTATTGCGTTCCCACGCTTTGGGACTAAACAGATACTTAAAACCATAATTAACACTGGTGGTTTCTGTATCCGAATATCTGTCTCTGATTGGAGTGTTTTCTTTTCTCCTTTTTATTAATTCCCGTATTACATTTTCTTTTATACTATATGTGAATACTGAACTATACCATTCTCCCTTGCCGCCTTGAATATACATTAATCCGGTAAAAGCCAATTCTTTATCATCTTTATTGACTATAAGAGCACCCATGCCGTTAGTACTAACAAACATTTTCGTTAACTTCAATTTTATTGTTTTATTTGTTTTTGTATCCAAATAACTTGTTTCTATAAATATTTTGTTTTTATCTATTATTAACTCTTCTTTTTCTGTAATTAAATCATAACTGCATAATCCAAATTTTGTAAAATAATATAATTTATTTTCCAGGAACGCAAGTTTACTTAATGCTATTGAATTACCGATTTTTGTTATTTCTTTTAACTTTATATCATCAGCCATTAGAATTGATGAAATAGACAAAAATAGAATAATAAATAATTTATTCATTTTCACCCCATTGAGCGGTTGATCATTGTCCGTCGAAGCTTTTGCGAAGACGCTTGCTGCCGCTCCTGCTCAGAGACGCAGCAAGCTGCGTCTCTACAATACGGTCTTTGCCGCTTTCACCGTCTCCACCACCTTATCAAACACAGCCGCCTTTATGTAGAGCGGCCGCTTGCTGCCGCTCAATCAGAGAGAAGCAGCAAGCAGCTTCTCTACAATACGGTCTTTGCCGCCTTAACTGTCTCCACAACCTTATCAAACACCACCGTCTTGTCCAGCAGTTCAAAGTTCTTTTCCCTGCGCAGCTTGAATTCCACCTTGCCGTCCTTGAAGTTCTTTTCCCCGACCACCACCCTTATGGGAAACCCTATCAAATCCGCGTCCTTGAACTTAACGCCCGGGGATATGTCGCGGTCGTCGAATATGACGTCTATGCCCGCGGCTTTGAGCTTTTCATAAAGCTCAAGCGCGTAGTCAAACCCTTCCTTGTATTTTGAGTTCACGGGCGCGACAACAACCTCGTACGGCGCGATGGCCATGGGCCATATGATGCCGTTCTCGTCATTGCCCTGTTCTATGGCGGCGGCGACTATCCTCGTCACGCCTATGCCGTAACAGCCCATGACGAATTCAACGGCTTTCTGGTTCTCGTCAAGGAACGTGGCTTTCATTGCCTTTGAGTATTTCGTGCCGAGATAAAAAACATGCCCCATCTCTATGCCCTTTTGCTCGTTTATGGTCCCGCCGCACTTGGCGCATGTGTCGCCTTTTTTCAGCCTGATTATGTCCGCGGCAAGATCCTCATTAAAATCCCTGCCCTTTTTGACGCCCACATAATGATAATCTTTTTCATTGCCTCCGCAAACCATTGAACCCATTGCCGCCACAGTATTGTCTATGATCAGCCTTATACCCTTTTCCTTCAGGTTTATGGGGCCGGCGAACCCCACAGGCGCGCCTGTCTTTTCTTTTATTTCCTCGGGCGTGGCAAGCCTTAAGTCCGCGGCTCCGGAGACGTTTTTAAGTTTTATCTCGTTTATTTCCCGGTCGCCCCTCATCATGGCCGCTATCATCTTCCCGTCCGCAATATAGAATATGGTCTTTGCCGTGTCTTCAGCCTTCATCTTTACGAACGCCGCGAGCTCCTCCACCGTCCGGATATTGGGAGTATGCGTTTTTTCAATTTTGTCGCCGGCATTACCGCCTGTAGCCGCGATTTTTCCTGAAGCCTTTTCCACGTTCGCGGCGTAATCGCATTTATCGCAGTAGGCGATGGTTTCCTCTCCTGTATCGGCCAGCACCATGAACTCGGCAGAGGAAGAGCCTCCTATGGCGCCCGAATCCGCCTCTACAGGCCTGAATTTAAAACCTATGCGCCTGCAGATCCTATTATAGGCCTCAAACATGGTTTTATAGCTTTTTAACGCCGATTCTTCGTCCCTGTCGAACGAATACGCGTCCTTCATCATGAATTCTCTGGCGCGCATTATGCCGAAGCGCGGCCTTATTTCGTCGCGGAACTTTATCTGTATCTGATAAAGGTTGACGGGCAGCTGCTTGTACGATGTTACCTGCCTCCTCACAAGGTCGGTTATTACTTCCTCGTGTGTAGGCCCCAGCCCGAAATCCGCGCCGTTCCTGTCCTTTATCCTCATCATTTCCCTGCCGTAAAGGTCCCAGCGCCCGGATTCCTGCCAAAGCTCGGCCGGGGATAAGATGGGCAGCAGAACTTCCTGGCACCCGGCAGCGTCCATTTCCTCCCTGATTATGTTCATGACTTTTTTTACGGATCTCCAGCCGAGCGGCAGAAAATCATATATGCCTGCCGCGAGCTTGGCTACAAGCCCCGCCCGCATCATCAGCTTGTGGCTGACTGCCTCGGCCTCCTTGGGCGATTCACGCAGCGTGTTTATCAAAGCGCTTGACCATTTCATAAATGAACTCCTTGATAGTTGATAGTTTATATTTGATATTTTATAGTTAAAACCTTTTATTTTGCTTTTGTTATCAAATATCAAATATAAAGTTTAAACTAAATTCCAAACATCCTGTCAATATCGGCCTTAACCCTGGCTGACTTCACCGGGTCGCCCTTGTCGTTATATATCCGCATTACCTTTTCATACAGGTCCTTGGAAAGCAGCTTGTTTCCCAGCTCAAAGTTTGCCTTGGCAAACGGCTCTATTATCAGCGGATCCTCGGGAAATTCCCGGTAAAGCGGCTCGTATTCACGCACAGCCTTTTCCCAGTTCTTTGTGCTGATATAAACGCGGGCGCATCTGAGCAAAACACCTTTTGTTTTTTCGTCCACTTTTTACCCGTTTTTCCCTTTAACCGTCTTAGCCAGTTCCTTTTTAAAAACGGCAAGCAGTTTTTTCTTCGGGACCTTTTTTATTATTTTCCCCTTTACGAATATGAGCCCCACTCCCCTGCCTCCGGACACGCCTATGTCCGCGTGCGCCGCCTCGCCCGGCCCGTTAACCGAACAGCCCATTACCGCGATGCTGAGCGATTTTTTGATGCCCATTGATATTTTTTCCACCTCATGCGCCATTTTAATGACGTCTATTTCCGTCCTGGCGCATGTCGGGCACGATATTATTTCGGCCCCTCTTTTCCTAAGGCCCAGCGCGTCAAGCAGCCTGTATGCCACGTACACTTCCTTTTCAGGCTCGGCAGTAAGCGAAACCCTAAGCGTATCGCCGAGCCCCTGCGACAGGAGTATGCCGAGCCCTGCCGCTGATTTTATAGTGCCGCCGAGCTCAGTCCCCGCCTCTGTCACACCTATATGCAGGGGGTAATCCTTTATCTTTGAAAACAACTTATACGCCTCCACAGTAGTCATCACATCCGACGCCTTCAGCGAAACGACTATATTGCCGAAATCGTGCATTTCAAAGAATTCCAGGTATTCCATCAGGCTGTCGACCATGGCGTTCGCGGTTTGATTTTGACTCCGGACACCGGACTCCGGACTCCGGGCTTGCTTAAGAGAGCCGGAATTTACTCCTATGCGGATGGCCACTCCGCGCTCCTTTGCCGCCTCTATTATCGCCGTCACTTTTTCCGCGCCGCCTATATTGCCCGGATTTATCCTCACCTTGTCCGCGCCGTTCTTTATGGACTCTATCGCCAGCCTG
>JAFGOL010000029.1 GCA_016926495.1 Oligoflexia bacterium | reverse complement strand
GCAGCACGGGCATCCTGAGCGACGTGTCCACGCTTTTATACTGAAGTTCTATATACCTGTTGAATTTTATGCCTGCCGAAATATAGCTTACCATCGACGGTTTGTCGGTATTGGAAAAAGTAAAAAGCCCGTAACCCTGTCCCCCGGTAATGCTTACCGCGTGAAGCAGAACGGGACAGAAAAACAGCAGAAACACGGCAAAAACAGCGTTAGCCTTGGAAATAAGCCAGCTTCTGAGCCTGCCCCTGTCCGGTTCGTTGAGAAAATTCGTAAAAACCCTGTACCTGAAATCAAGGGAATCATCGTCTACGTACTCGCTTCTTTCAACTATATGCCATTCACCGTCAATACCGCTGCCCTCCAGCACCGGGGATTCCACCCTGATCCTGCTTCCGGACTCCGGCATTCCGTTCATGTAAAGGGCGATGCCAAGCTCGTCAATGCGGTAAATATATCCCTTTATATTAACAACGGCTTCGCTGTAACGCGATTCCGCGGGTATTTCACATTCAAAAGTACTGTCAAAGACAAGATCGCCGGTGTAGTAATTAATCTTTTCGAGAAGTGAATGCCTGTCGATCGGCTTTATAATATAGTCGTCCACACCGAGACCCAGGGCGTATTTGATGGCATTCCTGTCCCTTAGATTGCTTATTGCGATAACCGGTGTCACTATTTCCTTTTCCCTGATCAGTTTTACGAATTCAAACCCTCTCATGCCGGGCATAAGCATATCCAGAATAATAACATCGACTTTTCCGGAAAGGACTATTCTGAGCCCCTCCTTCGCGTCAGGGGCCTCGACAGTATCTACGTCGTGCCTGGACAGCATCAGGCGTACAAGCTCGCGCGTATCGGCATTGTCGTCAATAATTAGTATTAAGGGCCTGGTCATGTTCCACTCCCGGTCAAATGCCTGTTAATAAACTGCCTGATCCTTTTATTTATCTGTTCTCCCACAGCCACAAAAGAAATACGGGATTCATATTTTAAACCTTTATACTTCTTTTCAATTTTACCGCTTACACCGGCAGTCCTGACAACTTTTTTGGGAATCGCCGCAACGCCCATTTTTTCAAGAAGAGAGGACTTTATTTCAATACCGGTCCTGCCTTTCAGGAATACATTACCGACTATGTCAAAACTGTTTTCCCTGACACGAACAATATTGGTTTTATACGTAACCAGAGCGCAGGCCTCTTCAAGTTCCAGGGGCAGAATAACGGATTCTCCCCTTGTTTCAAGACGGGGAGCCAGTATTTTTTCCACCCTCTCCGTGATAACCTTTGAATTTACGGGTTTTACAAGATAATCCCTAATCCCCATCGATATGGCCCTTGTTATAAGGTTGGTATCGGAATGATTGCTCAGGAGCACTACAGGTATATTTTGATACACGGGATGTGATTTCACTGTTCCGAGTATATCAAAAGCATTACCGTCCCTAAGTTCCACGTCAAGGATTGCAAGATGCGGAGTATCGTCCTTCAGGCGAAGCATACATTCACTGACTCCCTCCGCCATTGTCACCCTGAAGCCCCTGCTTTCAAGTATCCTTCTCACAAGGCTTCTGGTATCCCTGTCATCGTCAACGACAAGGATATTGAGATCAGTCTTCTTTAATCCCATTCTCCAGGTACTCCTCTATATATCCGATCCCCCGGGAGGCGTTGTCAAAAATTCTTTTTATAATATCCCTCTGTTCCCCCGACAATTCGCCGACAAGCCCGTCCAGCAGTACCTGGGAACTTGTATAAATGGTTGAGAGTGGAGCTTTAAGTTTGTGAGCCACCAGTGAAGCCCTGCTGATCAGTTCATCCATTACGCACTCCTCTATTGCAGTATTTTAACCTCTTTTAAAAGTAAGTTCTATCGGATTACCGAAAAAACTGTATTCTTCCCTCAATCTTCTTATCAGGTAACGGTGATACGAGGAATGTACGGCATCGGGCTGGTTGGAGAAAACGATAAACCCGGGCGTGCCGCCTCTCTCGTTGAAAACCTGCACCATGTATTTCAGCCTTACCTCCCTGCCCCTGGCCATGGGAGGAGTTTTGTAATCCGTGACAGCCTTCAGAAAACGGTTAAGCTCGCCTGTTGACAGCTTTTTAAGTCTTTCTTCGTGGATCCTGTTAACAACCTTGAAAATTCCGGAAAAGTCCCTGTCAAATCTGGCGGACACTGAAACAACGGGCGCGTATTCAAGATAAGGCATGCTGTTATATATTTCCCTGTCTGAAACCTTTCCGCCGACAAGGTCCTTCTTGTTACAGACAATGACACAGCCTGTTCCCGATTCGGATATCAGTTCGGATACCCGCTTGTCCTGATGGGTAACACCGTCACCGGCGTCAATAACAAGCAGCGCGACATCCGATGATTCAATCATTTTTTTTGAACGCATTATCGAGTAAGCCTCTATCCTTGATTCAACCCTGGGCTTTCTGCGTATACCGGCCGTATCGACTATTACGTATTTCCCGAAATCGTTTTCCAGCGTTATCTCGATAACATCCCTTGTCGTCCCGGGCTGATCGCTTGTAACCGCCCTGTTCAGGTCAAGTATTGAATTAAGCAGGGTGGATTTTCCTGTATTGGGCTTTCCGGCTATCGCAAGCCTTATAAAACCGCTGTCCGCGATCCCGGTTTCACCCGCTTCCTTCACATGTCCGCATATCTCTTCCAGCAGTTCGGAGATACCGATGGAATGGGTGGCGGAAACAGGAAATACCTTTTCAATACCCAGGGAATAAAAATCAGAAAAATCCATTTTGCCGTTATCAATCTTATTAACAACAAGCATGATTATCTTGCCTGACTTTCTCAACATGCCGGCTATCTCGGAGTCCAGGGCATTTATTCCGTATTTGCCGTCTACGGTAAAGAGGATAATGTCCGATTCCTCCACGGCGATACGGATCTGTTCCATTATGTGCGTAAGAATTACGTCATCCCCGGTTTCGTACCCGCCGGTATCAATAATCTCGAATATTTTTCCGTAATGAGTGACGGTACCTATAAGCCTGTCCCGCGTCACGCCCGGCAAATCGTCGGTAACTGCCTTATTTTTCCCTATCAGCCTGTTAAACAGGGTTGACTTGCCTGTATTCGGACGTCCTATAATTGCCACCTTCATTTATAGCCAAACTCCCTGAGCGCCTTTTCGTCCTTTGTCCAGTCCTTTTTAACCTTAACGTATAGTTCAAGATATACCCTGTTATCAACCAGTTTTTCTATATCATTTCTTGACTGCGTACCGATTTTTTTAAGAAGAGATCCCTGCCTGCCTATGATAATACCTTTCTGCGAATCCTTTTCCACATAAATTTCAGCATATATCCTGTGAATATCCTCCAGTTCCT
>JAFGOL010000204.1 GCA_016926495.1 Oligoflexia bacterium | reverse complement strand
TAATGCTTATGCAGCCAAAGGAAATATAGTAATTGCCGGGCCTTAAATTAAGGTTTTGCCTGAATTCAACACTGAGATATTGCCCGGATTCAGCGGATACGGCACCGGTTTGTTCACAGATGGAATTGGTACCTGTTATTTCAAGGCCTGTTACGTCCTTTATTGTATACGCAAAAACCGGTGCATCAAGCCGTTCATTGAACCTGATGTGCATCTTTATTAAAAAATCTTCGCCGCAAAATATATTCTCAATCCTTTCACCTTCGGGGTTTGTAAGGGAGTAATCCGTAATTTCAGCTTTTTTATCTCCGTATCTTAGCACTCCGCATGTTTTGCTGTGACCGCTGGAGGTTTTGCAGTACTGATCAACCATTATTCTTTTAAAGACATCAATACCTTCCTTTGGAGTATCGTCACATACAATATTACCGGATTCCATGACCATGCACCTGTTGCAAAATTTAATAACCGTATCAAGGGCGTGCGTCACAAATATTATGGTCTTTCTTTCTTCTTTAAATTTATTGAACCTGTCAAAGCACTTTAACTGGAATGACATGTCACCAACGCTCAATGCCTCGTCAATTATCAGGATATCGGGATTAACGTTTATTGCGGTCGCGAACGCCAGCCTGACAAACATGCCGCTGGAATATGTTTTAACAAGCTGGTTCACGTAGTCGCCAATTTCGGCAAATTCCAGTATAGCTGAAATGCGCTTTTTCATTTCCGCCCTGCTGTAGCCCATTACCGTACCGTTAAAGTAAATGTTTTCAAGGCCCGTAAGTTGAGGGTTAAAGCCCGCGCCAAGCTCCAGAAGCGACGCTATCCTGCCTGTAGTTTTTGTTGTGCCGGACGTTGGCGTTAATACTCCGGTAAGTATTTTAAGCAGTGTTGATTTACCTGATCCGTTTCTGCCTATAATACCCACTGTTTCGCCCTTTTTAATTTCAAAGCTTAAGTTATCAAGAGCGTAGAAATCCCTGTGGTACCTTTTCCTTAAAGGATGCAGGGCCTCCTTAAGCCTGTCACGGTTTCTGCCGTAAAGTTTATAGACCTTGGACAGGTTGTTTACTGAAATTGCGGTTTCGGTGGTGTTCATTTACCGGTAATTTCCCAGTATCCGCCTTTTGCTTTTTGTATTAATGCCTGGTTTTCTGTCACCTTTTCTGTCACCTTTACTGTCACCCCTGAAAGGATTTAATGTGCCAGTTAATGTGCCAGTCACCCTAATATGCGAGTTAAGCCAGGACCAAAAGGCCGACACCTGAAATTATTTTCTGTCCTCATCAATAATTTCTTCAATATCTTCGGGAGTAATTTCATTTTTAATTTTTTTAGCTTCTACCCTTATTTCATGTACGACAGATCTTGCGATATACTGCCTTAAAGCTTCTCTGAACAAATCCGAAACGTTCCTGTGTTCTTTTTTGGCTAACTTTACCACTGCGCTGTCTAATTCAGGCGGTAAAACAACAGAAACTAATTTACCGTTCATTTTAAAATCTCCCTAATAATTTATATACCATATAAAAGGCTTACAGCAATCATTCACATCACGTCCGCGAAGTGAGGCCGGGTTTTTTTAAAAATTACAAGGCCCGCCAGGAATATCAAAATTGACGCAGCCCAGAAATATAAAGTTATTACAGGACGCTGCCAAAACCACTTGTTGAAAATCAGCGAGTCCCTGTAGCCCTGCACAATATAGAACACGGGATTCAGTTTTATTATCATCTGGTACTTAACCGGTATATTTTCTATTCTCCAGAATATGGGAGTCATCCAGAATCCGAACTGGATTATAATGGCGATCATGTTAGCAACGTCCCTTGTAAATACCATTATTGACGCGCTGATCCACGACAGGCCGACAAGCAAAAAAACAGACGCCACAAGGTAATAGCCAATCTGCAACCAGTATAGGGAAGGGCTAAAACCGTAATAAACACACATTACAAAGATCAGGGCAACAAAGCATAAATGTATAAATACCGCGGAAAATACCTTGATAAGGGGAAGAAAACTTACCCTGAACACGATCTTTTTTACCAGGAAGTCGTATTCCACTATTGAGGAAGACGCCTGGGAAAAGGCGTCGGAAAAATAAAACCACGGTATTATGCCGGTGGTAAGCCAGAGTATAAAAGGAATGTCACCTATGGGCGCGACCCTGAACCCCACCTGGAATACAAATACAAATACCGCGATGGTTACCATGGGGCTGATAAACGCCCACAACATCCCGAGATACGAGCCAAGGTACCTGTTCCTGAAATCACTCCTTGTAAGGTCAATGATCATCCAGCGGTATTTTATGAAATCACGCGGAGTAAGCAGTATTTCCTTAATAAGCCTGAACATCAGGAGTAATCCCGTTTTTTAAGCTTTTTTAGTGAACCTGATTTTATGTATAACAATTCGCCTCCTGAGCCTTTTTGTGCTCCTGAGTATTTTCTTATCGGTAACATTATCGGTAACATCCGGAAAGCTTTTATCAAGGTCCTTTTTAAACTCAGGTTTTTTGCTGGTCATAACTATATCTTTAAAAAAAGTCCGGCGTGATGAGTGCCTGAGGATGCAGTACAATTGTTCACTAAATCTAACTTACAATTTGCGGAGCCTTACTCTGTCTTTTTTAATAACAACAAACTTGTTATACAAATCCTTGCCATACTTTGTTATTACAGTATTGAGTGCTTTTAATATTCCAGATATTTCCGGACTTTTATATCTCAGGTAAATTATTCCTGAGTTTTCCTTTTTGTAAGAAAAGATTAATTCACCAAAATCCGAATCCTCTGTTATCAATATTGCTTTATTTTTTATAGAAAGCTCCAGCACTTCAATGTCGGAGATACCGGGGCGTTGTTTTGCAATTGAAATTACACTATATCCCAGTTCTTCCAAAAAGGTAAAACCTTGTAATTAGTACTCTCGTCAATAATAAAACTAGGAAGCAAGCAGTTCCTCTTGTGACAAAATATCCGCGGAAAATGCCAATGCGGCATATATATCCTGCTCAGTCAGGGATGGATACACGCTTAATAACTCATTATTGGACATACCTTCTGAAAGTTTCTTTAAAATTAACTCAACCGTGACCCTTGTGCCTTTTATTACAGGCTTTCCCAGCATTATATTCGGATCGGAAATGATTCTATCTTTATAATCCATTTTTCCTCCTGTTTAGCTGCTAATAATACCATATTATTTAAACAATATCCATTTCTCACGGCACGTCCGCGAAGTGGGGCGGCAGACCTGTTATATCTTTAAAAAAAGTCCGGCGTTCCTTAAAAAGCCTTTTTTAAAAAAACCGTATTTAATCGTGTAATAACGTCTTTTAAGCCAGTTGCAGTTATTCAGGGCTGCGTAAATTGTAGCTACGGGATGTTTTATCAGGGCGGCCTGTTTCTGGCCGTTAATAAGGGAATCCCTTTCAAACACCGTAAGTATTTTTTCAACAATATAACGGATGCCGTATTTTACGGCGCCGAGCTGGTTGCCTGAATGCTGCCTGTACAAAACAGTTGCCCGCGGTATATATTCTATTATGCCGGATGATGCCGCAACAAGAGCGGTGTACCAGTCGTGCATTATTATATTTTCCCTGAAGGGAAGAATAAGGTCTTTAAGCTTTTTGTTGATCATAGTAGTGCAGCCCGTAACATTGTTTTGCACCAGCAGCCTGTTCAGGTTTTTTATTTCGGGATCTATGTTCTGATATTTGAAAAAAGAATCGCTTATGTTTTCAAGCTTTTCATTTACGACTATCATATCAGAGTGGACAAGGACCGCCTTGTCAGGGCAAGAGCTTTCGGTTTCCTTCATCTTTTTTAAAGTTGATTCCAGTTTAAAAGGCAGCCATATGTCGTCCTGATCACAAAAACACACATAGTCGGCAGTAGAATTGTTAAGGAGTTCTTCAAAATTTTTTACAACACCCAGATTTTTTCCGTTATTATTAAGTACCGTTATTTTTTCAGGATATTCTTTCGCGTATTCATCTATTATTCGCGAAGTATTATCGCCGGAATTATCGTCCCTTATTATAAGCCGCCAGTTTGCATGCGTTTGAACAATAATGGAATCTATCTGCAGGCGTATATAAGGGGCGCCGTTGTACGCGGCAAGAAGGATGTCTATTTTATCTGATGTAAAAGACACAGTATTTTATGCTACTTTAAACTCAACCTGCTTTAAGCTATTAAGTGGTATCCTCTTTTTTACACCCAGAAGTTCAATCCCGACTATCTGGTCCCTGCTATCATAATCAACAATAAAACCATCTTCAATTTCTTCTGAATCAATCACATCGGTTTCCGTGTCAAATCTTATATATAGCGCATCGGCATTTTCATCAAAATGGATCCTCATAAATCCCCCTTTTTCTTTCTATCAAAGTAAACCGTGATAATTTTAACAGGACTACTTTTATAATTATATACTACTTTTAACACTCTATTATCAAATTCAGATATTCTGGCAAAATTATGTTTAATATCCGGGTCATTCTTATCAACCTGAACTTTTTCAGGTTTATTTAATGTATATTCTATCCATTCAATCCTGATTTTTCTTTCTC
>JAFGOL010000203.1 GCA_016926495.1 Oligoflexia bacterium | reverse complement strand
GTTAAATCTCCGGGCGGCCCGGATATAACGGAAGTTTATGACGCCTATATGCGGAAAGTGAAAATCCATTCGGCCCGGATCAGATCAAGAACTATTCACCCCGTACTGGATTCAGATGAATTTAACGGGTTAAGGAAAATTGTCCCGACTGCCTCGGAAGGAAGCATTGTAGTGATTTCAGGCGACAACCACGCGGTTGCAGGCGGTATCATGAATGATGAAATAATAAACGCAATTTACAGGGTAACCGCGGGAACCGTTGCGGCCTGTTACACGTCCGGTCATGGCGAGCCCGGACTTGATGATTATAATGAAAAGGGAGCCGGGATTACCGCACAGGTTTTAAAGGACAGGGGTGTTATTATTAACGAGTCAGCGTCCGGTGTGTGGAAAAACTGTAAAATTCTTATTGTTAACGAGCCTGAAAAAGATTTAAGTGTTGAAGAGATCAATGCCCTTGAGGCTTTCAGGGGGACCATCCTGCTTCTGGGGACCGTCAGGTTAGGATCAATCCGGAGTTTTCTGGAGGGCAGGGGGATTTTTGCCGGCAGGGAACTTATAAAATCCGTGACTTCGCTTGCGAACAGAAGTTATGATAACGCGTTGCTGATCGGTATCCCGGAAATTTTTTCCGTTAACGGACCGGTCGTTTCATCGGGAGCTCAGAGCCTGGAATGTGATTCGTGTGACTACCTTGCCAAAACGGAGGCGGGAATGTTGAAAAAAACGAATAGTACGAACGTTGTTTTTGCCAGGAAGGGAAATGTATATGTATTTGCGGCAGGCGGAATAGCAACAAACTTTTTTATGCGGTACCAGGGCAATATAGATTTTCTTCAGAATTTTACCACGTATATTGTCGGCCCGTCATCGGGTGGTGATTTTTATGTGAAAAAACCGCCCGGTACGGAGCCTTCGCTGGTGGCGATTTCGGGCGGGTATTTAAGAATTATCAGGCTTTTAATCATGTATGCCCTGCCGGCTGTTGTTTTTTTACTTGGTTTTTTTATACATGTCGGCTTAAAGAATGAGTAATTTTACTTGAAATGTCACTAAGTATATTCTAAAAGTAATTATTTTGATATGAGGATTAATATGCAAAGATTTTTTCCCCTGTTCATACTTGTTATGCTGGTTGTTTCCTGTTCGGGTAAGAAAAAAGAAACCGAAAACGTCCTTAACGTATATTCAAGGGAAGTTGTTTCAACGCTTGACCCCATGCTTGTTACGGACACTTATTCGGTTACCGTTGTAAGGCAGGTCTATGAAGGGTTGTATGAATACCATTATTTGAAGTTACCTTATGAAATGACTCCTGTTCTGGCTGACGGCATGCCGGTTGTCAGTGATAACGGGCTGACCTACATAATAAAAATGAAAAAGGGAGTAAGGTTTATTGATGATGCATGTTTTAAATCCACCGGCGGTAAAGGCAGGGAAGTAACAGCGCATGACTTTATTTATACGGTTAAAAGATATATATCGTCTCCGTATGCCGAAACCTTCACTTTTGTAAAACTGATGACCGACATTATTGTCGGCCTCGACGATTACAAAAAAAAGTTGAAAACCAGGGGGGTATCCGCTTTTTCGGAGAATATAGAAGGCATACAGGCAACAGACGATTATACTCTTCTTTTCAAGCTTAAAAAAACATCCATATATTTCCCCAGTATTTTGGCCCGTCCCTGGAGTTTTATTGTGCCAAGGGAAGCAGTGGAATACTACGGGAGCGACTTTGTGTTTCATCCGGTCGGGACAGGGCCTTTCAGGCTTGTAGAGTGGGATCGCGGCACCAAACTTGTGCTGGAAAAAAACAAGTCGTACAGGCATTTTAATTATCCTTCCTCGGGCAACCCCGAATATGTAAAAAAAGGATATTTAAATGATGCCGGCAGGGAGTTGCCGTTTCTCGACAAGGTTGTTATTCATATCCTGGTGGAGGAGCAGCCCAGATGGCTTAATTTTGTCAGAGGAACAATAGATATCGTTGTTCCCGACAAGGACAACTATTATGACGCGTTTCCCGTGGGGACCGATCTGTCAGCGGAGTTGGTGAAAAAAGGCGTAAAACTCATTAACGAACTGAAACTGGAATACAGGTACTACGCGTTTAACATGTCTGACCCGGTTTTGGGAAAAAACAAGTACCTTCGCCAGGCTATCAGCCTTGCCTATGACAGCGAAAAGCACAACGCGCTCTTTTTCAACGATAATGCCGTTGTGGCGAACTGGATAATTCCCCCCGGGATATCTTTCGGCTATGACCCCGATTTTACCAATAAGTATGGAAAATACGACGCGGAAGCAGCCAGGCAGCTGCTTGTTAAGGCGGGATTTCCCGATGGTAACGGCCTGCCTGTTTTTACACTGGTTATTCTGGATTCCATAGCGGCCAGACAGGTCGGCGAGTTTTTTGTCAAGTCAATGGCCGCCATAGGAATAAAAATCCGTCTTGAAAGCAGGAATTTTGGTGAATTGCTGAAACAGATCAATGAAGGCAGGGATTTCCAGATTTTTACCCTGGCCTGGCGTGCCGATTTTCCTTTTGCCGAGGATTTTCTGCGCCAGTTGTACGGTAAGGCGTTTTCTCCGGGGCCAAATCACTCTCTGTTCAGTAATGCCGAATATAACAGGCTTTATGAAAAGGCCCTCGGCATGGAAGAGAGTCCCAAAAAGCTTGCGGTCCTTAACAGGATGCGTGATATAGCGGTTGAGGAGTGCGTTATTATACCGGTGCTTTATCCCAGGGCGGTTATTCTTACGCAACCTTACGTTGAGAATTATATTCCCCATATGCTTATGGGGGATATGTACAAGTTTGTCCGGCTCGATTTTGATAAAAAGCGGGAAATGAGAAAAATATTTAGCGACGGCAGGTTGTAATGAATATCAAAGGTTTGTTTTCCGGGGTTTCCAACCTCGGATTTAATTTAAAAAAATCCACACTGATGAACAAGCATACTCCCAGTGAAAACAGGTGCGCGGCAATGGAGTATTTTAAAAGTAAGACAGACGCGTTATTGAAAAAAAATAGAAAGGATGAAGCCGTTGAAGTGGCGACAATATTACTTGGAAGGCTTTCATTCACCGTCAGTAACAGTATAAAGGATTCGGATGAAAAGGAATTTGTTAAAGAATACATTAAGGGACTGGGAACCGTTTCGGTCGGACCTTTGAAGAAGTATATAGTGGAAAACGATTCTATCGCGCACGCGATAGATGTTTTAAGAAGTATAGAAGGCAATGACCGCACTCTCGATTTTCTCGACTCCATAATAACCGCGGACGATACCCTGTTTGACGACAAACTTGTTGAAAAGAGGGTAGAGATACTTAAACAGTTCGCGGGAGAGACCTTTCCCTCGATGCTTTCCAAGTCCCTGGCTTTTTTGCGCGATTCCGACGACCGTCTTGTTATAGCGTCCATAAGGTTTTTGCGTGATTATGTTTTTGAGGGTGAGGAAGATTCAAGGGTGCCTGAGGCCATGGAAGCCATGATTGATCTGTTTGCCGACCCTGACGCCAGCAACAGGATCAGGATTGAACTCCTTCATGCTTTTATCGAGCAGAACTGGAGGATGTCAGGTTTCAAAAAGAAACTGGAAAACGGTTTGCCCGACGGCTATTATATAAACTCTCAGGGTTACATCAGGGTCATAGAAGACGCCGCAAAGAGCGAATAAACTTACATAAAGAACGCAAGGCCGATGTAGCCTGACACGATATGGCTCAGGATACTTGTGGTATATATACCGCTGTAACCTGCCGAAACCGGTACCGCGAAGCGATTATTTTTCCCAAAGCGCAGTAAATAAAGATTCACTGCCGTTTTCCAGGCCAGCCCGGCGTATGTGTCGTTTGTGACGGCGCCGGTATTGTAAATAGGGATATTCAGTTCATCCGAAATAATTCCAAGGCCCACCGATGCAAAACATGACAGATACTCGTAAATAAAATATTCGGGCCCCACCGTTATTGTTGATGTAACGGGGAATGTAAACCCGTCCAGATTGACGCCGATATCTCCGGAAAACGTGATATAGAGCTGGTTGTCTCCCTTGATATTTGTGTTAAATCCTACTCTGAGATCGCCTGAAAAATACGGATAGCGTTCAAGGGCGTATTCATTGCTTAGGTATGCGCCGAAACCGGCCAGCGCTGATATATAATATGTAAAACCGGATTTTTCCCCTTCCTTGCCGGGCTCCCCGGCTACCTCGGCTTTTTTAGGTTGTTCGGCTTTTTTTACCGCTGCCACAGGCCTGGCTTTAGGTTTATTTTCCGAGCGTACACATCTCGCTTTTGATTTGTCGTTTTTGCTGGTAATAATATGCTGCCCCTCTACGTCGAAAATAAAATAATACGTGTTATACGGATCACCGGGAATAAGGTCCCCTGCCCAGTAAGTCAGGTTTTTTCCCGAATTTTTAATCAGCACCCATAAATCTTTTTCATGATTTCTCGGGTTAGGGCACGGTGTCCTGGTCGAATATCCGGACGATTTACAGACAGAATTCTGTAGCTCCCTTACTGTCGGTAATCTCCAGTCCTTGTGACCGGCAAATTCCAGTGAACTGCAATAAGCTTTGGCTTCGGACCAGATCCTTGATTCAATTTCATTTGCCCAGAATAGTCCTGTTTCAGGGTCAATGTAAGCTCCGTTTACCTGTTTCCAGCCGGCTTTAATGACTGCATCGTCAGGATTTTTCTGATCGCAGCATAAATTATGTTGAGTTTGTAACACTAGAATTAATAAAAAATTTACAAATAGCACAATATGCCTCCGTGTAAAAAATTACAGCTTGTTTATTTTCGTATTTTATCGTTAAATTATTAATATCACAATTAAATGGGGGTTGTAAATGAGAAGCTATATATTACTTGTTTTATTCGTTTTTTCCGGTTACCTGGGGGCACAGGATGCCTTTTTCAATCTTTCCATAGGCCCTGATATGCCGATTCATGACGTTCCGAATTCAGTGCAGGGCACCAGGTTCAGAATGAATTTTGAAGTCGGGGGAAAACATCTCGGTTTTGTCTTGCAGCCGGCCTTCGGACAGGATGTGAATTCCGTTATGTTCGGTCCCAGGTTTATGGTCCCATTTCAGATAGGGTCTCAGCCTCTTTTCGTTATACCTGATTTCACCATAGGGGCTGATTTCGGATTTTCCAACGATGTTATCGGACTTGCCATGGATTTAAAGTTCGGTTTAAGGGTTTTTTATGAGATTGCAGACGCTGTAGGAATAGCGTTCAGACCCTTTGGCCTGGCATTGAGGCCCTTTAACATCTGGTTCGGAAATACTCCGAACCAGACGGCTATTTCCGTCAGGTATGAATTGATGCTGGGCTTTGCGTATTTCTTTTGATTTGTAAGGGGTTGTTTATGTATACGATTACTAAAACCGTCATTATTTTTTTTGTTATCTGCGTGTTTCCGGTTTCCGGGCTTTACGCTGCCAGGGTGGCATCGTGTTCAGGCACGGTAGAAATTAAAAAGGAAAGATCCGAAGAATGGCAGAAAGCACGGAGAGGCATGAGACTGCTTGCCGGCGACCTGGTAAAAACATCAGAAAAGTCAAATGCCAGACTTGAGATCGCGAAAGGATATACCGTCAAGCTTGGTCCCGACAGTACCGTGGCCATAAGGGACTTGGGATACGTTGAAAAAAAAGGTATTTTCCCTTCCGTTATACTGTTCCTGGGCGAAATATATACCGAGGTTAAAAGTAAATTTTCAAAAGGAGCGGAGGTCCATACACAGACATGTGTTATAGGTGTAAGGGGTACAAAATTTACCACCAGGGTGGCGGCCTCCGGTATTTCCGGTGTCAAAATCGACAAGGGCGAAGTAGATATTACCTCAGTTAATAAAAAGAAGGATCCCGAAATGCTGCCGGGTGGTTCCATGGCGGTTATTGATTTTGACCTTGATATAAAAACATACAAAAATAAAAAGGAATGGGAGGCTTTTTTATTCAACGCGGAAGAAGAGTTTGCGAAGGATCCAGGGAAACTTGGTAAAATGTCGTCGGAAATATTTGACAGCATGATAAAGGAACTTGAAACACTGAAGGAAGAGTACGGTAAAACATACAGCGAGATTGAAAAAATCAAGCATAGAAAAAAGAAGAGTATGGAAAACGGCCAAAGGGAAGATGTTATAGCCGCCAACGACGAGATTTACGTAAAATCATTTGACCTTCATAATCTTGTACGTAAAACCAAGCATATAAGACTGAGAACGGATGCTGTTGTTTTTCTTATTAAGGATAAAATGAGTAAGGAGAACAGCAGCAAGGTTGACAGGATTAAGGAATTATCTTCGTTTTAGCGTGTGAACGCGCGGGAGGTCTGAATGTATAAAATATATAATTTGTCGTTGATTGTTTTTTTACTGTTTTTTTATTCATGCGGCGAAACGGAAGAAGTAGACCTGCTGGTCGCGATAGTGGAATCTTTTGAGGACGCCGTATATGCCCAAAGTGACGACAGCCTTATGCTTATTGTATCAGAAACCACGAATGATTATGATATCCTGAACGCAGGTGAATATTTTACGGATGGTGAGGGTACTATTTTTTCCGAGTATGTTTTTGACTATCAGGGGTGCAGTTCTGTCATAACCGGGTATGAAGGGGAGTCGGAGTGCTCTGCCGTCGCTTCCAGCCGCAGCGACGGAACGCCGGTTTCCTTTGCTATTTCCGCGACATTCTCTTTCCTGTATGAGGGAAACGCGTGGAAAATCAGTGAACTGAGGCAGACAAGGCAGGCGAACGGAGAAGAGGAAGTGCTGCTTGACGAGCTTAATCCCGCGGAAAAGCGCCTGATCGAGCTGCTTGAAAATAACCTGTATTTGTATTAGAATACTTAGGATTTATATTTAGGTTTTTTAAACATAACCGGGGATAGAAATGGAGTTAAAAACTACCTTTGAAAACACAGGTTCGGACGTAATCCAGGTAGTCAGCTTCATACTTGCCGAAGAAGAATACGCGATCGGAATTATCGATGTTCAGGAGGTGATCCATATCCCTCCCATCGCTAAAATTCCCCAGATGCCGGATTTTGTAAGAGGCGTAATCAATATCAGGGGGAATATAATTCCTGTTTTTGATTTGAGGAGAAAGTTTCTTCTTAACGACAGGGAGTTTGATGCGGAATCCCGTATACTTGTTGTGCAACTGGGAAACGATTACCTGGGTTTTACTGTTGACAAGGTTAAGGAAACCCTGAGATTGGATACTAAGATGATAGACCCCGCTCCCCCGGTTAAAATGGCGATAGACAGGGAGTCGGTAATAGGTATCGGGAGATTTAATTCCCGCATGATAATAATTATAGATATTAACAAGCTTCATCAGTCCATGCTTGAGGATATTAAAAGCATGGGCGGTAATAATACGATAAAGGTCGGTATTACATGAGCCTAAAGACAGGAGCGGCGTTTAAGGTTGTTACATTTGTTCTGGGCGAAGAAAAGTTTTGCATAGAAATTCTTCTTGTTCAGGAAATAGTCAGGGAAGTCAAGGTGACCAGGGTGCCCAAGGCCCCGGCTTTTGTGGAAGGCGTCATTAACCTGAGGGGCAAGGTAATTCCGGTAGTTGATCTCAGAAAGCGCTTTGAAATTCCGGTCGGAGAAAAGACCAAGGACAGCAGGGTTATTATTCTGAACATCAACGATTCCCTGGTCGGTTTTATCGTGGATTCGGTTGACAGGGTTATTGATATTAAAAAAGAGCATGTTGAAGAAACTCCGGGAATAGCTTTTACCGTTGAATCAAAATTTATAGCAGGTGTTGCCAAAGTGGGTGAGGAACTTATATTGCTTATGGATATTGACAGAATTTTTTCAAGTGAGGAAAAGGCGTTTCTTGAAAAGGTATAATCTTTTGTAGATATATTTTGACTGTTATAATATAATTAATAACTAAATCAGGGAGGGATGTATGTTGGAAAAAAGAAGCTATAAAAGACTTTCCGTTTCCGGCGACACCGTTATATCCGAGTATACAATCCCGTTACCTGATGAAGAATTTATAAGTGAGTTGGTGAATATTTCCAGGGAAGGCGCCTTGTTAAAAACTTCGCATTATTATGAGCCTGGCACTTTGCTTAAGCTGAAAATGATGCTTTGCGGCTGGGACAAGTTTTTACCGATGACTTACAGGCTTGACAGGGCAGATTTTGCCGAACCGCTGGTTTCCATTGCCGAGGTTATAAGGATAGAAACTTCTGATGATTCAAACTATATGCTGGCTGTAAGGTTTGAAGCTATAGATGAATTGCATCAAAGATCTTTAGGGGAATTTATTAGCTCCAATTCAATAAAATAGTGGGTATATGGCTTTTCAGATGCTTCAGATTACGGATGCCGAATTTAACAAGATAAGGGATCTCATGTATGAAGAGACAGGGGTTTTTTTAAGGGATACAAAAAGAATACTTGTTATTTCGAGATTGAGAAAAAGGCTTGAACATTTTGGCATGATGACTTTCAGCGAATATTACTCTTACGTGATAAAAAATACCGAAGAGCTTCATCAGTTTATAAATGCCATTACAACCAACGAAACTTTTTTTTTCAGGAACGATAAGCATTTTGAGTTTATCAAAAAAAATATTATTCCCGAATACATAAGTAAAAACAAGATGAGAAATATAAAAATATGGTCGGCGGCTTGTTCCACCGGAGAGGAACCGTATTCCATTTATATTTACCTTCTCGAAAACGTGCCCAACCCCAGTACGTGGAATTTTAATATTGAAGCCTCCGATATTAATACCGAGGTATTGGAAACAGCCCGGAATGGTATTTATATACCGCAGCGACTAAGAAATACGCCTGAGAATATAGAAAAAAAATACTTCAACAGGATACAGGGAGAAAGAGGTAGCTATAGCTTTGAGCTTAGAAGAGAATTCAGAAGCAAAATTAAATTCAGGCAGCATAATTTGAGGCAAGTATATCCCGTTAATAACTTTGATATTGTTTTTCTGCGTAATGTTTTGATTTATTTTGACCACAAGATGAAGGACCTGGTTATTAACAACATGAAAAAGGTTATCAAACCTAACGGCTACCTGTTCCTGGGGCACGCTGAAGGCATGCTGGGAATGGACCATACTTTTGAATATATTGAGCCGTCCGTATACAGGAAGAAGGAAGTTTAGGCGGATGTTTAGCGAGATTTCCGTTTTGATCGTTGATGATTCGTCTCTTTTGCGGCGAGTGGCAAAGGACAAGATTTCGGCATACAGGGGAATTACCGTTATAGGGGAAGCGGTGGACGGTGTTGATGCTGTAGACAAGGTAAACAGGCTGAAACCCGATGTTGTGCTTATGGATTGCGAGATGCCAGTTATGGACGGGATCGAGGCCCTGAGAATTATAATGTCAAGGGATCCCGGACAAAAGGTGATCATGTTCAGCAACCAGACGTTTTTCGGCGCCCAGGCAACCATAAAAGCGCTTGAGATAGGTGCGATTGACTTTCTGGCAAAACCCTCGGGAGGGCTTTCCGAACTTGACGGTATTATTAACAGGCTCGTGGCAAAAATAAGGTTTGCAAAGATCAAAAAGGAACGGATCACTCATAAGAAGGCCGCTAAAGGTGTGGCTGATTTCGATATAGGCAGTATTAGATTGCCCAAAAGAAATATCCAGTTAATTGGCGTTGGTTCAAGTACCGGCGGTGTTAAAGCCGCTCTGGAAATTGTCCCCCACTTTCCGGCAAACAGTCCGCCCGTTGTATGGGTACAGCATATGCCGCCCAGCTTTACGACAAGTTTTGCCCACAGGCTGAACAGTTCTTCAAACATTGATTTCAGGGAAGGAATAGACGGAGACAGGCTGGAACAGGGAAAAGGATATTTAGCTCCCGGAGGGAAACAGATAAGGGTAGTTAAAAACCGTGATGACGAATATGTGCTTAAGATTGATGAAAAACTTGAAAAAATTTCAGGCCACAAGCCTTCAGCGGATTCTCTTTTTATATCAATGTCCGAAGTCACCAAAGGCCCTGAGGTTCTGGCTGTAATACTCTCCGGAATGGGAAGCGATGGAGCAAAAGGTTTAAAAATGCTTCATGATAAAGGAGCGTATGTTATTGGACAGAATGAAGATAGTTGTGTAGTCTATGGAATGCCAAGATCAGCAAAGCTGATAGGCGCGGTTGACATTGAGGCGGATGTCACGGTTATACCGGGCATCATTAATAAATTATTGGGTAAATAGGTTGCCCAGGGTTTAATTATGACGGTTTTGGATTCTGATCTGCTTGCTGAATTTCTTGAAGAGGCGGAAGAAGGTGTAGCAACTCTTAACGAGGATCTTCTTCATATAGAGGAAGAACTGAACGAGGGGTTGAGTATAAATACCGAGTCTTTGAACGACATGTTCAGGGTGGCTCATTCCATAAAGGGAGCTTCTGCGTTTTTTAGCCTGAATAAAACCAATAGTCTTACGCATGAACTTGAAAGTCTCATGGACCTCTTTCGTTGCGGAACACTTGAACTCAACAAGGAACATGCTAATCTTATTTTTTCGGCTCTCGATATACTTAATAAATTATTTATGGATATTCGTCAGGAAGGAGAGGAAAAATCTGATATTACCGGAGTACTGGACAAGATTAGTTCCATAACATCGGGATACGCGCGGGACTCTGAAGCCAAGATCAGCGATGTAGCCTTCGTTAAGAATGTGCTTGAAAAGAATCAGCCTGAGAAGAAAGACGAGAATGAACAGAAAACGGCTGATACGGAACCGGAAAAAAGTACGGAATACAAGGCATCCGACTATCTAAACGAATTTTTGGCGGAAACCGAGGAAAATCTTACGGCCCTTAATGACGCGATGCTGCTACTGGAAAAGGAGCCCGAAAACGAGGAGGAACTTCATAGCGCTTTCAGGCTCGCGCATACCATAAAGGGATCCGCGGGGCTTTTGGGATATACCGAGATAAATAAGTTGATGCATTCCCTCGAGGACCTTCTGGCAATGGCAAGGGCCAAAAAGGTTGCTCTTGATTCCAGATTGATATCTTATGGCTTCAGGCTTATTGACCAGGTTGAAAAATCCCTTAAGAATTTGAGGAATACGGGGCAGGAAGGTTTTAACTCGGCAGACCTTTTGAAAGAATTCAAGGATGAGGTGGATAAGGCATTGTCTTCCGTACCTGAAGGTATATCCGCTGACGATGCTTCGCAAGCTTCTGATGACGGCATGGACGAAGAACACGAAGATAGTGTGAGGGTTCTGGAAGCCAAAGCGGCAAAACCCGATAGGGCCGCCAAAAGATTATACAGGGTTTCGGTATATATAGATGGAGATACTTCATTAAAGAGTATCAGAGCAATTCTGATCATGAAAAAATTGTCAGAAATAGGGGACATCCTTAATATATCGCCTGACGTGGACAGTATTGATAATATTCAAACCAAAGAGGACCTTGCCGTTATATACATTGTAAAAACGACTGCTGACAGGAATGATTTGATCAATATAGCCAACGTGGATACCGTAAAAAAGGTATTAGTTGAAGAGATGTCCGAACAACATGTCGATTCGGTTCCTAAGGGCCAGACACAAACTGCTCCCCAGGCTGGCACGATCTCAGTGAAAACCGATACGCCCGGCCCCGTCTACGAGGAAGAAATAATTGAGGGCAGGGAAATCAGGGATGAAATCAAGAAAAAGGTATCAATAATCCAGACGGTCCGCGTTGATATCAAGAAGCTGGACAATCTTATGAACCTTGCCGGTGAACTGGTTATTACCAAGGCAATTTACGGCCAGCTTCTTCTTAAGCTTCAAAAATACATAGTAAGTATGTCCGAGGACATTGGGCAGCTTACAGCATCGCTTAATAAACTCGACAACCTGTTTAGCTCGGTTAATTTGAACATAGCGGCCGGGAAAAGAATGGACAGCAATTTTTCAAAAAAGCTTTCGGATATGCTCGGCGAAATAAAGGAAATAATAAAAATTCTGGGTTCAGAAGATTTTATAAACGTTATTACGGAGTTTGACGATAATACGAGCCGCCTCGGCAAGATTTCCGGGGACATCCAGAGTGATGTCATGCTCGCAAGAATGGTTCCCATTTACGGCGTGTTTAACAGGTTCAAAAGAATGATCAGGGATTTGTCGGTCGAACTTAAGAAGGAAGTCAAGCTTGAAATATACGGAGAGGAAACAGAGCTTGATAAAAAGATAATTGATGAAATTTCCGATCCGCTTACGCACATGGTGAGGAACGCCATGGACCATGGCTTTGAACCGGTCGCGGAAAGGATTGCCGCGGGTAAAACGCCTTTCGGAACTCTGAAACTGGAAGCCAACCACAGGGGCAACAGCGTTTATGTTTCGGTATCCGACGATGGACGGGGTATAGACCCCAACAGGATTGCAAGAAAAGCTCTTGCCAAGGGCCTTATTACCCAGGAAAAACTTGAACTTATGAGTGACAAGGAAAAGGTTAACCTGGTTTTCATCCCCGGCTTTTCCATTGTGGATGAGGTTACCTCTCTTTCAGGTCGTGGCGTGGGAATGGATGTTGTGCTCAAAATGGTGGAAAATCTGGGCGGCAATGTGTCTATTGACTCCGAGCTGGGTAAGGGCAGCAGCGTTACAATCAGAATTCCCCTGACCCTGGCCATAATTAAGGCGTTACTGGTTAACATAGGGAAACAGATATATGCTTTTCCGCTTGATACCGTTACCGAGGTTGTAAAAATACCAAATGACGAGATTTACTCTATTGACGGTAATTATACCATTAAGTTAAGGGGTGCCCCAATCGCCCTTTTGGAATTAACGGATTTAATAGGTATTGACAGTGATTATGAAGTAGATAAAAATATAAATGATAACAAGGTAACTATTGTCATTATCAGTGATGGCAGCACGCATATTGGCGTGAAAGTGGATTCATTGATTGGAGGTGAGGAAATAGTTATTAAATCGTTATCAGAGCATTTTAATGATGTTGTAGGTATTTCAGGCGCATCGATACTGGGAAACGGGGCTATCGCGCAGATCCTTGATGTTGGTGCTATTATAAGGTCTGCGGAGTAGAAATGTTTGACAAGCTCGGAAAACGGTTTATTGAAAACAGGGTTAATGTAGGGGTTGCCGATATCAAGATTTGTGAAGCGCCCGACCTGCTTGTAACGCATCTTGGATCCTGTATCGCTGTAACTGTTTATGACAAGCAGAAAAAGAAAGGGGGCATGTTGCACGCGCTGCTTCCAAGGAATAATTGCAACAGCAGTATTCCTGAAAAATATTGCGACTCCGGGCTGGAAAAACTCATCGCGTCCTTTGAAACGTCGGGAAAACTGAACCCCGCCAGGTACGAAGTTAAGGTGTTCGGAGGAGCTACCATACTTGCCGTTGCTCTTAACGATGTCGGCAAGGAAAACGCGACGGTAATCAAATCCATACTGGAGCAAAAGAATATTCGTCCTGACGCGTATGAAGTGGGAGGCAGAAAGGGATACGAGGTAATATTGGATTGTGAAGACGGTAAAACTTATGTCAGAAGATTTGGTGAAGAGTTTAGGGAGGTATGAGGTATAATGAACCACGATAGTATCAGTACCGAACTGCTTGAAGTAATATTCAAACGCGCTGTTGATGAAGGCTCCAGAGTGCTGAGCAAAACATTCAGGGCGGGTGCCAGGATTGATTTTCTGGAGATGAAGAAAGTCAATATTCAGGGAATTACTGCGGATATGAGCAATCTTGAAGGAGAGTTTCTGGGTGCTTTTGTCAACCTGCTGGGAGTACTCCCGTTCAAATTGCTGTTTATGATTGACAAAAAAACCGCGTTTCTTTTCACTGATCTTTATTTGAAGAAGCCTATAGGCACAACGGTTAAAATTGATAGTATAGTGACAAGCGTTATGCAGGAACTGGGAAATATCATAGGAAGCGCTATTACGAATATTATATACGGTGACCTTAATATAGAGTCAATACCCGAACCTCCGAATGTCGTTTATGACTATGCCGCATCCATTTTTTCGTCATTTTTAATGTCGGAAATATTGAAGGAAGACAGGGAACTGTATATAATAGAGACCGTATTTACTGTCGTCAGGTATAAGTTGGCCGCCAAATTATATTTATTACCTGACTCTGGATATTTATCTAAAATAGATATAAAATGGGAGTAAGATATGGGAAAAAAGATATTAATTGTTGATGATGCGCCTGTTGTGAGGCTGGTTTTGCGAAATATTCTTGAGAGCAACGGGTACGAAGTTGTAGGCGAAGCGTCTAACGGCAGGGAAGGTTTCGACCAGTTTAAACAATTGCGTCCCGATCTTGTAACCATGGATATAGTAATGCCTGATGTTAACGGTATAGAAGCGCTGAAGAGTATTCTTGATTTTGACAAATCCGCGAAAGTGGTTATGGTCACGGCTATAGACCAGAGAAATTATCTCCTTGAAGCCATAAACGCCGGGGCGTTTGACTATATTGTCAAGCCTTTTGAAGATTCCAGGATTATTTCCACGCTTAAAAAGGCGTTTGGCGAATAGTACCTTTTATTTTGCTTTTTTTATTAACAGCCACTTGTCTTTATAATTGATCGTAATTTCCTTGTTCTTTATAAAATTCAAGCCCAGCTTCATGTCATAAGGAGTGTCGCCGAAGTCACGTACAAGTACCTCCATCTTCTGAAATGAACTGTCACTGGGCGTAAATATCACATTAGCTTTTTCCACGACTTTTTTGCCGGGATCCTTTTGGGTAAGAGTGAATTTTCTGGTTTTAATATTTAATTTTTCCCTGAACCTTTGTGAAATTTCAGGCTCGAATACAGAGAAAGAAAGAGTTGTATTTATGTTGGTACTGTTTATCACGGTGGTGAATACGATGTTGTTATTAACGAGCTTGAATATGGTTGAATTTTCAGGCGGGGCTGTTTTGTTTTTAGCGTCATTTTCAAAAAAAGCGAATGATCGTTTTTTTTCGTTCAGGTACACGGTACCCATGGAAAGTATGTCATTACCGATTACTCCGGGTATCTTAAAGCTGATGAATTCATCGTAATTTTCCGGTTTAATGGAAATTCCGGGGTTTGCCACGGTGTTTTTAGCAATATCTACGGTCCTGAAAGGAAGGAAATAATTTCCGGGATCATCGGGAAAGTTCTGGTAATAGTAAGGGTAGTAGATATAGCTCGAAGGAGCATCGGTTTTAATATACATCTTGGTCTTTAACGTGGTATTTAACGTGACAGGCACGAAAAGTCCCCCGTTGTTGGTGTAAAAACGCGTGTTGTTTTTTATTGATGTCACATTCGGGAAAACAGGAGTTCGGATCTCGGACTTTGCCTTGCCGCTTAATTTTTTATGATATTCCCCGCTCATTACCTCGGTATATCTGTTGTCGCCTATACCGGTGTCATACTCGTACCGGAAAGCAATCTTTTTTTCATAAAGCTCACGGGTTTTCAGAATATAAAATGTGTCTGTTGTTTCTGTTCCGCGGCCTGCCATTTTTCCGATCAGTTCGACTTTGGATTTTGTCAGAATATGTATAACACCCACGTCATCCTTTCCGGTCAGCCCCATAACTTTGTGTACATGCTTCTTTATGATTTTGACACCGAGTTCGTTCAGGGCAAGTTCTTCGGTGGTTTTAAAGACCGAATTGCACTTTACGCTTCTTATCAATTTGGGCTCTTTTGACGGATCGTCCTCAAGGACACCTATGGTTTTCGAGGGGTAATAAATTTTTACGGGTAATTTTTCCGGCATTTTCCCCAGAAACTGTAATACGTATTTATTGTCTGATTTTACGTTTACCTCGTTTACCAGGAATCCGCTGGAAGCGCTGTAGCGGAGAGGAAGCAGCTTGCTTTGAAAGGAACCTTTCTGTCTGCTCACATAGGGTTCGCTTTCCCTGCCCTTGGGCCATGTTGCAATGGACAAGGAATTATTGTATGTATATATGGTGTCTTTTTGCAGTTTCAGTGTTAAAGGGATATTTCCGCACGAAATATTTTGTGGAAAAAGTGTTGAACTGATAATAAAAAACAGGATGGCCATATAAGCTAATTTTATGATTGTAGGGTGATAAGTCAATGTTAGATGATATATATGATCCGGATAACAGTATAATTGATGACACCAGGGTACTGGCGCGTACAGATGTTGTTTTGCCCGTGACCCTACCCGTGGTCCATCTCAATAACACGCCTGTATTTCCGGGTCTTATCGCGCCTGTACTTTTGCACCAGAATGCGCTTATAAAGGCTGTGGAAATCGCCCTGAGCCAGACAGGATACATAGCGCTCCTGATGGCAAAAAGCGGCTCAGGCGATAATCCCGGCATTAAGGATTTATACAATACAGGGGTTACTGCTAGAATACTTAAAAAGATAAATATGTCGGACGGCGGCACCAGTGTGCTTTTACAGGGCGTTAAACGTTTCAGGGTGCAGCAGTTTCTTAAGAACAAGCCGTTTATTATAGCCAGGGTGGAGTATATCGACGATGTTGTTGAAAAAGATATGGAATTTGACGCTTTGAACAGGGTTGTGAGGTCCCTTGTGAAAAGTTTGTCCAAAAGCAATCCTTTGTTCAGTGATGAGTTGAGGCTTGCGATGATCAATATGCCGAGCCCCGGCATGATGGCCGATCTTATAATGTATACCCTGGGTGTAGAGCCTGAAATTGCCCAGAAGTATCTTGAAATTATAGACGTTAAGGAAAGATTCAGGGTGCTTGTTTCCCATTTAAAAAAGGAGCAGGAGGTAAGTCAGCTTCAGGCAAGGATCACCAGGGAAGTTAACAGCAAAATTTCATCCATGCAAAGGGAGTTTTTCCTCAAGGAGCAGTTGAAAGTAATTAAGAAAGAGCTTGGATACGAACAGGATGAAAAATCCCACGATATAAGCAAGCTCAAGGCCAGGTTTGAGAAATGCGGTATTCATGAAGAAGGCGCAAAGGTCATAGAAGAAGAGCTTGAAAAACTGACAATGATACCCGAGACGTCGCCCGAATACGCCGTGACAAGAAACTATATTGACTGGCTGGTACGTCTTCCCTGGAAGGAAACCAGCAAAGACGCGCTGAATATTTCAAAAGCCAGGGAAGTGCTTGACAGGCATCATTTCGGTCTTGAAAAGGTCAAGGACAGGATACTTGAATACCTGGCGGTCAGACGTCTGAATCCGGAATACGAAGGTAATATACTGCTTTTTCTTGGACCTCCCGGAGTCGGAAAAACATCCCTGGGTATAGCTATAGCTGAAGCCATGGGAAGGAATTTTTACAGGTTCAGCCTGGGTGGAATGAGGGACGAAGCCGAAATAAAGGGACACAGGAGAACATATATAGGTTCCATGCCCGGAAAGATTATCCAGGGACTTAAAAGGGTCGGGACGAAAAATCCGGTTATAATGCTTGATGAGGTTGACAAACTGGGTATCAGTTTTCAGGGGGATCCGGGCGCAGCCCTGCTTGAAGTGTTGGACCCTGAGCAAAATTCCAATTTTGTAGACCATTTTATTGACATGGGTTTTGATTTATCCCAGGTCCTGTTTATTTGCACGGCAAATTCAACCGATACTATACCATCGCCGCTGTTTGACAGGATGGAAATAATAGAGTTTCCAGGTTACATTATTGACGAAAAGGTGCAGATAGCGAAAAAATACCTTATTCCCAGGCTGCTTAAAAAGCACGGGCTTGACAAGAGCCGGTTTTCCTTGTCGCTGAAACTGATAAATACTATTATAAACAAGTACGCCAGGGATCCTGGAATACGACTGCTCGAAAAGCAGATTGCCAAGCTTATGAGAAAAATCGCCATGAGTATGGCCGAGAGCGCAAACAAAAAGCTGCCTGATTTTACTGTCGACAACATTGAAAATTACCTGGGCCCTTACGTGTTTAACGATGAAAGCAGGCGCCGGATTGACGTTCCGGGTGTCGCTACCGGTCTTGCATGGACCGCTTTCGGAGGTGATATACTGTTTATTGAAGCCACGCACATATCCGGCAAAGGTGATTTTAAATACACCGGAAAGATGGGTGAGGTGATGAGGGAGTCCGCCATGATAGCCTATACTTTCGCCAGAAAGTGGATTTCGGAGAATTATTCAAAAAATAAATATTTTGAGAATAACGAGATACACCTTCATATACCCTCGGGCGCTATTCCCAAGGACGGCCCTTCGGCCGGTATAACCATGTGTATATCGTTGCTGAGCCTTGCAATGTCCAGAAAACTGCCCGGAGATCTGGCAATGTCGGGCGAACTGAGCATTGTGGGCAAGGTTCTGTCCGTCGGAGGGATCAAGGAAAAACTTCTGGCCGCGATCAGGTCCGGGGTTAAACGCGTCATACTTCCGGAAGAGAACAGGAAAGATCTCAGGGAAGTTTCGTCCAATATTAAGAATAAACTGAAATTCTATTTTGTCAGGGACATGAAAGAAGTAGTAAAAATATGCTTTTCGGGAAAAGCAAAATAACGTCAGCCGTTTTTCCCGCTGTCCGGGGAGTCTTTCATTTTTGACATTTCATTGGCGAGTTCCGAAACTATTCCTGATATTTTTTTGATCAGCTTAAGCTCGTGTTTGCCCAGGAAATCAATGACAAGCTGCTTGCTCAGTTCCTTGGCGATTTGCTCGGAAGTTATTATCTTGTCGGCAAGAAAATGATCCATTTCATTAGCGAGGGCCACGATCTGCGCGAGCAGGTGAAACCCCTGTTTTTTCAGACCCTGAGGGAATCCTTCTCCGCTGATTCGTTCATGGTGCTGGAAAACTATTATGTAGACTTCTTCGGGCAGC
>JAFGOL010000202.1 GCA_016926495.1 Oligoflexia bacterium | reverse complement strand
CTCCTCTCTCTCTCCATGAATAGACACCCCACAACTTAATTTCGGTTAATAAAAAAATAAAATTAAAATTTTCTTGACTCTTTTACTATTTATATCAAAAAATCTAAGTGATTACCAGAAGCTTGCGGATTATTTTCAAAAAATTGACGTTTGCAAAAGGGGTAATTAAGGAATTTTTATGATATCAAAGATGATTTTTGGTCCTATTAATTCAAGGCGTCTGGGATGGTCCCTGGGCGTTGACCTGGTCCCGTTCAAGACCTGTTCCCTTGATTGCATTTATTGTGAATGTGGCAGTACAACTGATCTGGTGATTGAACCTGTGCAATATTACAGTCCGGGCTCAGTGCTTGACGCCATAGGCAATGTAATAAGCTCAGGCAAACAGGTTGACTACATAACCTTTTCAGGCGGAGGAGAGCCCACTTTATATAAAGGTATAGGCGATGTTATCAGTGGCATCAGGAGCAGGTTTCCGGGTAAAAAAGTAGCCCTTATTACAAATTCCACCATGTTTACCCATAAGGAAGTATTTAATGCTGCCCTGCAATGTGATGTGGTTTTGCCTTCAGTTGACAGTGTTACTGAGGAAGGATTTAAGGCGATTAACAGGCCGCACAAGGATCTTGATTTACGTAACATATTGAATTCACTACTTGATTTTTCAAAAGTTTACAGGGGTGAACTGTGGGTCGAATTTTTTGTTATTGAGGGCATTAACGACAGCGAAAAGGAGCTTGAGGCTGCTTCGCAGTATTTCAGAAAGCTCAAGCCCGGCAGAATACAGATAAATACACTGGACAGACCCGGGACCGAGGCGTGGATAAAACCTTTAAAAATAGAGGACCTTAACAGGATTACCGCCTGGTTTAAGGGATTGCCGGTTGAGATAATTTCAAGGAACCTTGTTAAGGGAGCTGAAGCCGTTACCACACAGGGGTCTGATTATGATACGGTACTTGCAACAATCAGGAAACGTCCCCTTACCCTTGTGGACATTCTGGAAATTACCGGAAAAAACAGGGACCATGTTCTTGAATGGCTTGACGCTCTTGTTGAGAACGGAACCCTGGAAAAGAAAGGCACGCACTGGGTATGCAGGGGGAAATGATCCCTATGACACACCGTTGAAAATTCAGCTATACCATGTTATGATTTTCTTATTACAAAGGGTGCTGTATTGTTGTGTTAAAAGCTAAAGACAAAAAGATTATTTTAGAAAAATCAGCGGAATATGATGTTTCCAGGCTGTTCCTTTTTGGTTCTTCCATAAACAGCAAAACGCCTAAAGACATTGACCTGGGAGTTGAAGGATTAAACCCCAGGCGGTTTTTTGATTTCTACAGCGAACTTATGTTTTTACTGTCAAAACCGGTGGATTTGCTGGATTTAAGTAAGGGCAGCCTTTTTAACACTTTGGTGAAAGAGAACGGTATAATTATATATGAAAAACCTGAAACAAAATATTGAAGCTGAACTGAAAAATATAGAAGATATTTTAAGCCGTTTACCGGGAATGGAAGATTTACATAAACTATCAGTATTGGAACTTGCAGGAACCTCCGCAATGGTGCAGAGTTTCTACAACGGGATTGAGAATATTTTAAAGCAATGCCTGTTATCCAAGAAAATCAAACTTCCCGCAGGTAGGAATTGGCACAAGGAATTGCTTTTGCTATCTGTTTCCAAAAAGATTGTCAGTAGGTCCCTGGCTGAAGATTTGAAGAAGTTTTTAACATTCAGGCACTTTTTTGTTCATGCTTACGCCATAGACATTGAATGAGAAAAAATGGAGCCGTTACTGGAAAGTATCGCCAGGGTGTTTGATGACTTTAAAAGAAGCGTTGTTAAAAATAGGTAGTTATTTGCTGTCCATAGGGTATTTACCTTACATATGAATCAAACCAGCGGAATTTTTTTACAGAAATCCCCGAATGGCAGCACTATTGTTTTATAGTTGGTATTTTCGTATTTTTTATTACCAAAATGTACCTGGTAATAGACCGGTATGTCTGCCCTGGTTGAAAAATACTTAATATTTTTTGAAATTTCAGCTTCACCGCTTTTACATTCAACCGCGAAAACGGGTTTGTTGTTTTTACTTACAACAAAGTCAATTTCCCTTTTTTCGGAATCTCTTAAAAACATCAGCTTCATTTTGTCACCCTCCGTATCTTCAATAAAGTGACAGTATTTCAGCAGATGGGATGCAACAAAATTTTCAAATAACTTGCCCTTGTCGAATTTACACAGCGACCAGTCCCACATGTATAATTTTTTTTCCTTTTTAGCTGTTCTTAATTTCGATACACCATAGGGCGGGATCCTGAAGCAAAGGTAGATATTTTCCAGAATTTGTATCCATCTTTCGATGGTCTCGTAAGCCGCGTTCAGGTCTTCTCTGATTGAATTTATAGACAGTATCGAGCCTGTCCTTTCAGGTAGTACTGATGCCAGAAGCTCAAGCTGGGAAACCTCCCTGGCCTTTTCAAGTGAAAACAAGTCATCCTGAATTACCCTGGACATTCTTTCATTCTGCCATCTTTTCCAGAATTTCTGCTGTGATTTGAATAAGGGTTCAGGAAAACCGCCGAATTCAAGTAAGTCATTAATATCTGTTTTTGAAGGTGAATTGCCCGCGATTTCCGGCAGGGTAAACGGATGCAATCTGTAATAATGATACCGTCCCTGAAGGGAGTCGCCGCCTTTTCTGTAATAGTCAAGCCTGGCTGAGCCTGTGACAAGTATCTGATTTTTATTTCTGTATTTGTCAAAGATCCCCTTTAGAAGATTTCTCCAGTTTTTGTATTTATGTATTTCATCAAAAATTAACAGTGGTTCATCATGCGGAATATTGTTTTTTAAAATTGATTTTTTGGTGTCAATATCATCCCAGTTAAGGTAAGCGGGGCTTTCAGTATCGGGTTTTTTCAAGAGGCTGAGCGCCAGTGTTGTTTTCCCGACCTGTCTTGGTCCCCCTATAAAAGCCATCTTTTCTGTCAGATCATCTTTGACATGCCGGCAAATGTATCTCTTGTAT
>JAFGOL010000201.1 GCA_016926495.1 Oligoflexia bacterium | reverse complement strand
GGTTGCAATATTTTTCTAGTATATCCTTTTTATTTTAGCCTTGTCTTCTACAAAAGAAGGCTTAAAATTCACGGGCTTCCTGCCGAAACATGTACCAAGTGTTTCATATAAGGATACTTCGTCAAGATCAACAAAACGCTGCTCGATCGCGACTTTTGCGGGCATATAGTGAATTTCAGAGCCTGAAACTTCCGCGACAGTCACCCCTGTCAAACCTTTAATAAGCAGCGAAACCGCGGCCGCGCCCACTGAACGGCCAAAGCTCACATCGTACGCTGAAGTCTCGCCGCATCTTACCAGGTGGCCGGGATTAACCTCCCTGATCTCGGGATTTTCATACATACCGTCTACGAACATGCCCGTTTCCTTCATAAATTCTTTAATCTGAGCGTCTTTTTTTGCCCTCTCCTCAATCTGCCTGCGGACATATTTGGCGGCACCGCTGAGCTTTTTATGCCCGAAAGCGTCGGCGCCGAAAGTATCGTCGGTAATACTTTGACCGGCTGCATCCGTCATGCCTTCGGCAACAATAATCAGGTAAGTACCAGCTTTTACGTCACTGCTCCTCACCCTTCTCATGAACGTCTCCTTATAATGTTTGTAAACCTCGTCAAAATCCACGGGTATTTCCGGGATCAATATACAATCAGCATCGGCAGCCACCCCGCCCCTGAAAGCTGTATGCCCCGCGTAACGCCCGAAAACCTCAAGAACGATGGCCCTGTTATGCGTACGCCCCGTTGTTCTTAAATCACTTGCAAACCTTGCAATCCTGTTAATTGTTGAATCCCCGCCCACGCTGTATGTTTGAAGGTCAAGGTCCATTGTTTTCGGAGCGTGTACGCACTTAATGCCGTGCTCGCTAAGATCAACCATAACACTGCCCGTATCATCACCGCCGCTGATTACCAGCGCGTCTATGGCGTGCTTTTTCATACCCTCACGAATCCTGTCAAACTTGTTAGGGTCCTTTATTTTGCTGATCTTCACCCTGGAATGCCCTGCTTCAGAGCCCGCAAGGTCCGAACTGAAAGAATCAAGGCGATCACTGGTCAAAACAGGCAGAGATTCTATTTCCACAAGATTGTACAGAGACGCATATCCATTAGGAATTACCCTGACATCTATACCGTTGTTGAATGCCATCTGGGCAGCGCCTTTTATAACCGCGTTCAAGCCGCCACAGTCCCCGCCACTGGTGATTATTCCTATTCTTTTGATATTTGCCGAAGACATACCCCAAACCTCCTGAAAAATTATTGTCAGTTTTCTGATACCTCTTAATTACTCCATAATAAATATTTTGCAAGTACCATCATTTTATTGCTTTCACATTAGGGATAACTGATATAAAATGTTGCATATTAAGCAGTTAGGAGGTTTAAATAATGGGCGTAGCACCTTATAAAAGACGCGTTTATCTTATTAACAAGGATTTCCAAATCAAGTTTATCATCTACACAACAGCTATCGCGCTAATTACAATTGCGGCATTTTACACGATGCTCAGCTTTTTCTTCCAGTCTTCAATTGATCTGGGCATAGAAGCGGGATTCCCTCCCGGACATGTATATTTCAGGTTTATTGATGACAGCAGGGCTGATATGAATGTGTATTTTTTAATTACATCAGTTAGCGTTTTTATTTTGATTTTTATTTCGGGGCTGCTGTTTTCGCACAAAATAGCCGGACCTATTTACAGAATGATAACGTACCTGAGATCAATATCGCTGGATAAAATTAGCGAAAAACTGTCTTTCAGGAAAAAAGACTTTTTTCAGGAGCTCTCTGAAGCTTACAATAAAAGAATACAGTATCTCAGGAACGCGGCTACACATGAACCTGACAAGCTGATTGAAGCATTAAAGCTGAGGGAAGGCGAAAAAACTGACTAACAATTGTTCCTGTTATACTTTTAAAGATACTGCCCTGTATCTCGGAAACAAACTGGGCGCAATCAGACCTGAGTGCCTTGTTATTCTGGGTTCAGGGCTTAATAATGTCCTGGAAGATATCAATACCCTCTATACATTCAGATATAAGGATATCACGGGCATACCCGGTTCATCCGTAAGCGGGCACAAGGGCATATTGCAGTTCTGCGAATACGAAGGGCAGGTCATTGCCATAATGAGAGGCAGGCTGCACATATACGAGGGATATCACTGTGATGACGTTGTGCGACTGCCCAGGGCAATAGCTTTTCTGGGAGCAAAGACAGCCTTTATAACAAATGCAGCCGGAAGCACATCCGTACAAAACAGGCCCGGAGATATTGTGCTGATAAATGATCACATTAACACCACGGGGCTCAGCCCCCTGGGGAGTGATGAAGCACGCATGATTGGTGAACAATTCATAGATATGGGCCAGGCATATTCCCGCGAACTAGGCTCGGATATTTTAAAAGCCGCCCGAAAAAACAGCATTAAATTAAAACAAGGGGTTTACGCATGGACCAGGGGACCTCAATATGAAACAGCGGCAGAAATCCGCGCATTGAAAAAAATGGGAGTATCCGTTGTGGGAATGAGCACGGTGCCTGAGGTAATCGCACTGCACCAGATGGGAACAAGGATAGCGTGCGTATCTTCAGTTACCAATTTCTGTACGGGAGTCAGAAAAGACCACACCCTCTCTCATGAAGAAGTCAAAGAAAACGGAAAAAAGGTTTCTCAAAAATTAGACGGCATAATAAGAATATCCCTGGATTTTTTATCTGTTCAAAAAACCCAGGGATAATTATTTTTTTACCGATATTTAATTAAAAGGATAATACTATGCCGGCCTGACCGCCCACACCGTTGACAGCGCCTTCAGCAGCAAATACCCTTCTGTATAAGCCTTCCACATCAAAGCTTATTGACGGTCCCAATGGAACCAGTACTCCGCCTGATACAACAACTTCAAAGTTATTTGATGACACGGACAAACTTATACCGCCCTGTGATGCTGTTTGAGTTGACCTGCACATACCGGCCCCGGCTTTTATTACAACTATATCGGCAAGCAATACCGCGAGCTTTCCGCCAAAGTGCATTGAAGTCATTGAAAAATCACTGACTCCGGGAGCGCCTTCATAAGGATCCAGATGTTTTAAAAAATCAAAATACGCTTCAATTGACACAGGTTCCGCTACTTCCATACCTATACCAACGCCGCCGCCCACAGCATTCCATGAAAAACTTGTAGAAGCAACGCCAACATCGATAGAACTGCTCCATCTTTCAAAATTACCGTGAACGCCAAGGTAACCGGACGCAAAAAGTGAAGATGAAACCAGACACAACAAAGAAAGAAAACCCTTTTTCATAAATCAACCTCCATGTAAATACGCTTTCGTATTTCTTGATATATCAACAAGACAACGGTACTCACCGAACAGTTACTAAATAATTGTTGTTTTGATATAATTTTGACACAATTAATACAAAGTTAACTTAAAATCCCTTTACTCTGTTATTTAAGAGTATATATTAACAGTGAGGTAAGATTAGTTATGAAAAAATTTCTGCAAAATAACTTCAAAGTGGGATTTATAGGCGGCGGAAACATATGCGAGGCAATGGTAAGGGGTATCATACTTTCTGGTTATATTGACCCGGGAATGATACTTGTATCCACACTGGAGGAAGACCGCAGGCATGAACTACATCAAAAGCTGGGAGTAAGAACAAACCTTGATAATATAGACCTCTGCAATGAAGCGGACATACTGTTTATAGCAGTAAGGCCCAACGAAGTTGCCGCGGTCTGTGATGAAATAAAGGATCATCTGAATGAAGATACCCTGCTTGTATCAATAGCCGCAGGTACAAACATAAACACCATACAAAAAAAGCTGAATAATTTCAAAAATATCGCCAGGATCATGCCCAACCTGCCTGTAAGAATAAAAGCAGGCACTACAGCCGCATATGCAGGCAAGACATGCAACAATGAAATGTTTAATAATTTCAGGGACTTTCTTAGCGGGTGCAGCAAGGTCATTGTTGTGGATAATGAATCATTGATAGATCCTATAACTGTTCTCAGCAGTTCTGCTCCGGCCTATTATGTGATGATAGCCGATGCCCTGATAAAATACGGCGTTTCGGAAGGTATACCTGAAGATGTGTGTACCAAACTCGTGCTTGACACCATGAGCGGTTCAGCACAATGGGCGCTGGGCAGTCTTGAAAAACCCGGCGACCTGTGGCCAAAGGTTATTACAAAAGGAGGCGTTACCGCCGCGGGCATGGATGTTTACAGGGAAAAGGGTTTGATAGAGATATTTGTCGAAGGGTTAAGAACGGCGACCCAAAAAGCCCGCTCTATACATTAAATGTTTTAACTTCTTCATTAAAATATATCGAATATATATAATCACTCTTATTCTCAATAAGCTTTTTGATTTCCTCCACCTTTTCATCCACCATTTTTTTATTGTCTGTATTGTCCCTGATCAGTTCAAGGTTGGAGTTGACCCTGGCAAGTATGGAATCATACTCCAGGAACAGGGACCTTAAAAGCTCGACCCTCTTAACGGTAAATATAAGGTTAGCGCGGGAAAAGGGTTTTTCAATCGAAAGAAACGTGCCGCTCCTCATGGCTTTTTCGTCCAGATAACCGCTGAGGAAAATAAACCACGTGGCGTTTTTTCTTTGCATCATATTATGCAGAAACTGTATCCCGTCCATTTTTTCCATTCTTATATCGCAGATAATAAGATCATAAAGTTTGTTCTCAACAAGCTCTATGGCGTCTTCTCCGTTCTCCGCCTCGTCAACGTCTTTATAACCTTCCTTGAGCAGGAGGTTACGGACTACATTCCTCAGGTCCGATTCATCGTCAATTATAAGAATGCTTCTAAGTTTTTTCATTAAATATACCTCCCTTGCGTCTGCAATGAAATCCTGAACATGGTCCATAAACCCGGCTTTGTAAAAACTTTTATATCAGCGCCTATCGAATCCGTGATCTTTTTTACGATGTCCATACCGTACCCCCTGCCTGAAGTGGTTGTTGCCTGCTCTTTTGTGGAAAAAGCGGGCTTGAATATAATATCAATAATATCATCTTCACCCATGGAGGACATCTCTTCCTCGGTGTAAATCCCCTTCTTCGCCGCTGCGGCCTTTATCCTGTCATGGCTGATACCCGCGCCATTATCATATACTAAAATTCCCACATGTGAAGAACCGGTTTCGACAAGTCCCTTAATACCTATCCTCCCCCTGGGGTTTTTATGCTTTTTAAGCCTGTCCTCCGGCGGTTCAATACCATGATCAATACTGTTTATGACCAGAGGGATCAGCATGGCCTCAAGCTTTTTAAGCACAAACACAGGCAGTCTGCTATCGACGTCGTATTCCAGCTCTATATCCTTACCCATCCTTCGGGCCTGCCTGGATACCGCCTCAGCGCATTTGTTATGAACACCCTCGATAAGATTATTCTTGTAATCACTTATTGCCTTTTGCGCGCGTCCGCTTATATCATTGAACAGTTCATCACCAGCGGTATCGAAGTAATCCCTGTGTCTGCCGGCAAACTCAACGATCTTGGAGTGAAACTCCATGTTTTCGTCACTTTCAACCAGGCTGTACTTGGCGAATTCCGTGATAAGTTCAAGGAGATTGTTTATAATGTCGGAAAAATAAGAAATCTCCTTTTCAACCTCCATGATCAGTTCGGGAATCCCTGAATAATCGTTACCTGCCTTGATCCTGTTAATGCTGTTTTCAAGCAAATGAAACTTTTTATTGCAATTACCCAACCCGACAAAACCCGCGGAACCTTTTATCGCGTGCACATTCGAAAAGAGATTATTCAGGAAATCCGTATTAAAAGCGTCATCACCGTCAAAATCATAATTGGAAATAAGGTCCTTAATAGCTGTCACCCTGTCAAAAGATTCCTTAAGGAAGTCATGAAAAATATTCGGCTTCATGGATATAATTTCCATAAGCATCGATATCTTCTGGTTATGCTCATCCTCCTGCTTCTTAAGTTCCTCTTCAGCCTGTCTTTGGGCCGTGACATCCGTAATAATGGCCATAACCTTTTCCACGGCGCCGTTTTTAATGATGGGCAGGTATTCGGCTTCAAGAAACTGCGGACCGGACTTTTCAAAGTGTAACGTGGCAAGTCCCTTGAGCATGTCCCACTGGTCCGGCATTTCAAAAACCGACCTTGCCCACGCGTCAAAATTGTCCTTCATTACCTCAACAGGCAAGTCCTTTCTGGGCAACACGTTTTCAAAAAGGATCTCGGTGATATTCACATCCTCCACATTTTCCTTTGAGAAAATCCGGCATACAGCACTGGAATACTCGGGATTAACCGTCAGGTCTGACGAAAAAGTGAGAATTCCCTCCTCTATGTTCATAAATATATCCGTCATTTCGTTTCTGGAAAGCTGGATCTCGTCTTTCAACAGGTTGATCTCGATATGATATTGCAGGTCGCTGATCATCTTTTCCAGAAAAAGCCGCAAATGTTCGGGTATTTGCCCGTCTATGGCGTCTTTTTTATTATAAAACTCCACAACTCCCAGAATTTTGCCGCCGGAAAAAACAGGCAGCGAAAGCTGCGAAATTATTTCAATATCTATATTAGGATTTTTCTGCACACGGTTCTCAAGCGAATAGTCGTCAATAAAAAGCTTTTCCTTGTTGTAATATACGTAAACAGGCGAATATTCGTCGGTATCATTGATACAGTGAGCGGACACGTTTGCCACGGACGAAAACCTGTAGTCTATTGAAAGCCCGTTGTCGGTTTCTCTTGTTTCGTAATAGTCAAAATGTTCAATATCAAAAAATTCAGTTATCTTTGAAAAGGTCTTGTAGAGCTTATCATCAAGATCAAGTGAAGTGTCGCCGAAAATAATGCCCACTTCCTTTTCGTGCGCGAGCCACTTGTTTTTAAGCTCCAGTTCCTCGTTTACCTGGTCAAGCATCCTGGCTTCGTCTGATATTGAATCCGAGACCTGGAACTTCCCGGATAATATTATTGACGCGTTAATGGCTTCTTCTACAATATTTTTTTCCTCGAATTCCCTGAAAACAACCTTATCAATTATGTCTTCGTTAAGATATTCAACAAGCTGCATCGGGCAATCGCCTTCAGGAATAAAGACCAGCACTATCGCCTTAAACTGCTCAAGGCTTTTAAGCACAAGGGACAGCCTGGGCAAATCATCCTCCGGGCCGGACACGGGGAACACGACAATATTTATAATATCTTCCAGATTAATATCGGTTAACTTTCTGTCATCTTCAACACAGGTCAGCGCGAAATTCGGCATGGATTCCAGAGCGCCTACGGAACCAAGTTTTTTATCCCTGTCAAATACTATCAGATTGAACTCAGCCATTGGCCCACTTCACCGGGTAATATTCTATCTTCTTCATTCACAAGGCTTTCCACCAACGCCTGTAACAGTTTGGGATCATGGCTCTGTTCGGTTCCGGGCATTACCTGCATTTTCTGCAAAATTACAAGAATATACTTTAAAAAATCAAACTTGGAATTCTCGACAAGAAATCGGTACCACAAATCAAAATCATTCGCTATTTTAAGGATCTTGGCAAAATAGTTTATCTGCATGCCTTTCAATCCCTGGGGAAACCCGGAGCCGTCCTGGCATTCATGGTGCTGCATTATAATGGTAAATACATTATCACTCAGATTGTTTTTTCTGGATTTAAGTATATTGACCGCAAGCTCCGGATGCTTATTAAATTCGGACCTGGCGCTTCCGGGAATATCGTACAGGTTCAGATAAGCCGAGACTACGCTTTCATCAATCTGGGAAAGGCCCAGGTCGTGAAGGAGTCCCGCCATGGCCAGCTCTTCTATTTTTTTGGGATCAATATTCCTCAGGACCATCGCGAACATAACCCCCAGGCTGCTGACGTTTGCGGAATGTACAAAAAGGGTCGAACCGGTTTTAAGCATTTCGGTTATCTTGTCGTAGGCCGATGCGAATTTGTCATTCGACGCCTGGGACACTATTGTTTTTGTAATACCGTTGCAGTTTTCCATGATCTGCTCGGATTCCTCTTTTGTAGTTACCTCGAGCAGACTCTGAACGGTTTCGCGGGATTTTTCCCGTATAATTTCCGTTTTTTCCTCTGCCGAAAGATTTTTATCAATGAGTACCGATGAAAAAACCTGCGCCTTGTAATCGTAATAACCTGTTTTATCGTCGTTATGAATATAAAAATATAAAATCTTTTTATCCTGCAGGTCCTGGATCTTGTCAGCGTTAAACAGGTCTCCCTTTCTTTTTACAAGCACCATCTTTCTGTTGATCTGGAAAAACAGGTAAACATCAAAAAGGAGTTCCCTGCCGGGAAGTATTTCCTTAAGGGGAAACGGAACATAATCTGCAATTTTCTGCATAAATCAAATCCTGTTACTGTAATTTTTATCAAGAACATATTAGCATCATATTTTGATTTGTGCAATTTATGCGCTGCTTAAAAATTGGCAGAAATAGGTTGTAAAATTGACAACAGACAACTATATTCTTTTCTTAAAAAACACAGATAAATCAGGAGTATTAACGATGGCTATTAAACTGAGAAGTGACGTATCTACCCGGGGCAGGAAGATGGCGGGCGCCAGAAGCCTCTGGCGGGCCAACGGAATGAAAGAGGAGCAGTTCGGAAAGCCTATTATCGCAGTTGTGAATTCCTTCACTCAACTGGTGCCCGGACATGTTCATCTGCATGAAATAGGCCAGTATGTTAAATCATTAATCGAGGAATACGGATGTTTCGCTCCTGAATTTAATACCATAGCCATAGATGACGGAATAGCAATGGGGCATAACGGAATGCTTTACTCCCTGCCTTCCAGGGAACTTATAGCGGACAGCGTTGAATATATGTGTAACGCCCACATGGTGGACGCCATGATCTGCATCAGTAACTGCGATAAGATCACTCCGGGCATGCTGATGGCCGCTATGAGGCTTAATATACCGGCTGTTTTTGTTTCCGGCGGTCCGATGGAAGCAGGTATCATGGGGGACAAAAAATATGACCTTATTGACGTAATGGTCATGGGCGCGGACAACCAGGTGACGGATAAGGAAGTGGAGCAGCTTGAAAAGCTTGCGTGCCCTACCTGCGGCTCATGCTCGGGCATGTTTACCGCAAATTCAATGAACTGCCTTACCGAGGCTTTGGGCCTTGCCCTGCCCGGTAACGGGACCATTGTTGCCACGCACGTAAACAGGAAAAAACTCTTTGAAAAGGCAGCGAAAAAGATCGTTGAGATCACCCAAAAATATTACAACCAGGGAGATACGAGTATACTTCCCAAATCCATTGCCTCAAAAGCCGCTTTTAACAACGCAATGTCGCTGGACATCGCCATGGGCGGTTCAACGAATACTGTGCTTCACCTCCTGGCTGTAGCAAGGGAAGCAGGTGTTGACTTTACCATGAGTGATATCGACAAACTTTCCAGGAAAGTCCCTAATCTTTGCAAGGTTGCCCCAAGTTCCCACTACCACGTGGAGGACGTTAACAGGGCCGGCGGCATAATATCAATCATGGGCGAGCTTGAAAAGGCGGGATTAATAGATACATCGGTTTCAAGAGTGGACGCAAAGGACCTCGGCGCTGTTATAAATGAATTCGATATTAACAGGCCCGGTGCTTCAAAAGAGGCTTTATCAAACTGCAAAAGCGCCCCGATTGGTTCAGGCAGAAACCTGGCATTGGGAACAAATAAATCAGAGTACAAAGAGCTTGATCCTGACAGGAAAGACGGCTGTATACGCGATATTGAACACTGTTATAACAGGGACGGCGGGCTTGCAGTGCTGTTCGGCAACATAGCGGAAAAAGGCTGCATAGTAAAAACAGCGGGCGTTGATCCGTCAATATATAAATTCAGGGGAAAGGCCAAAGTATATTTTTCGCAGGAAGCATCGTGCGATGCCATAACAGGCGGAAAAATCAAGGCAGGCGATATTGTTGTAATACGCTACGAAGGCCCCAGGGGCGGCCCGGGCATGCAGGAAATGCTCTATCCCACGTCGTATTTAAAGTCCATGCACCTGGGCAAGGAATGCGCCCTTATTACAGACGGACGTTTTTCAGGCGGTACGGCAGGGCTTTCAATAGGCCACGTTTCACCGGAAGCAGCGTCAGGCGGCAACATAGCGCTTATTGAAGACGGCGATGAAATAGAAATAGATATCCCCGCACGAAAGATTAATTTATGCGTTTCTGACGATGAATTAGCAGCAAGGCGCAAAAAAGAAATGGCAAAGGGAGAAAACGCCTTCAAGCCCGTCGGAAGGAACAGGGAAATTTCAAAGGCATTGCAGATATATGCCATGCTCGCAAGCTCGGCTGACACCGGGGCGGTAAGAGAACTAAAATAATCCCAGTTATCGGTTCCCTGTTGCCAGTTCCCGGTTATCTGTTCGCTGTTACCGGTTTTCTGTTATCAGTTGCCGGTTAGCTGTTCCGGCAAAGTTTGTAAAGATGGGCAGCAAGAACATCAGCTTTTTGAATAAGGAAAAATAATTAAAAAATGACAATTTTGTAGAAAAACGATTTCCCCATCCACTAAAGTACACAATTATATTGTATATACAAAAAATATACAATGCCAATAATAAGTTATCTATCCCAAAAATTTTAATCAAAAAGTTGAAGATAAACATACGAGCCAGTTGCAAAATTCCAGAAATGATGTGAATTAATAAGCGATAGTATTATTATAAAAAAAGCGAGACTTTCACTCCTTTTGGTT
>JAFGOL010000200.1 GCA_016926495.1 Oligoflexia bacterium | reverse complement strand
TTCCGGTTTCCTCTACGAATTTTCTGTGTGCCTGCATGTATGGGTTGGTTTCTATATAATCGCCCGGGAAGGCGGTTTCCGGCCATACAACCAGTTCTATATCGTTGTCCTGTTCGATGGCTTCCCTCGTCAGGGCTTCGTATTTTTTCAGAATAAGCATTTGGGACGGGATGTATTTTTTTATTCCGAGGCTGCCCCTGATTTCCACGGCCTTTCCTACTTCCAGTTTGAGGGAGTTGCCTATATTTGCCTGAATAACGGCCGTTTTAATTACGGGACAGGTATTTTGTACGGCGGTTATGCTTGAAAAGCTGTATTTGCCGTAAACCGCCATGCCGGACAGCAGCACAATAAAAACAGACGCGGGCACGATTGTTTTGAAAAAGCGTTTCGCGATGATATTTCTGATAATCAAAAATACGGAAATATTGAAAACAATGACCGCGAATGTCAGACCCGGAACACCGAGAATGTCAGCGAACTGGGCAAGATCGATATAAGGCAGTATTATATTTCCTGCTGACCAGTTAAAGACTTTGGGATCAAGTACCTCCGACAAGGTAAAACAGGACGGGATTATCAGGAAATAGTACGCGTAGCCTCTTTTGCCGGGGGGCAAAAAACGTCTCGCAAGATGAAGCAGCAGGGAAAATATCTGAAGGGAAAAATTGGTAAGTAACGCGAACCCTGTAAGGATCAGGGTTGAAATTATCCACGGGAGTTCGCCGAACTCCATGGATACAAACTGTACCCACTGAAAACCTATCAATGTCTGGAAGAACATGGAAATCCAGCAAAACAGCAGCAGGTATTTAAAACGCTCTTCGTTTTCAAGCACGAAAAAAAGAGGCACGTACGCGAAAAAAACAAGGAAAGTTATAGCAAAGGGCTCAAAGCTTAAAGCAACAAGCAGCCCGGATAAGAGTACAAGCAGTAGGGGTTTATACAGGTTTTTCATAACCTGGTCTTTTCAGTAAGTTCAACTTTCCCCTTTTTAAGGTCTACACCGTAGTATGTTTTTATGTAATCGGTCACGTTGTCTATAAACAGCTTTTTGTCTGAAAGATTATCCGCCGCTATAAAAGTAAGCACGGCGTTGCGTGTTTTTTGCCCGGCAATGCCGGCGGCCTTTATACTTTTGAACATTGTGTAATACCTGTCACCGTAATATCTCAGCCCGGAGTCCTCAAGTTCATCCGTGATCTCCTTCGAGACCTGTGAGATCAGTTTTTCCCTCAGATCGCTGTCCGTCGGCAGTTTCGACGATGTGCTCCCTTTTTCCAGCACCTGCTTGCCTGCCTCGGTTATTACTTCTATCTTGGGGATTTCCCTTGCGTCTTCACCGAAAGTAATGATCTTTCTGGCCGTCGCGAGCCTGCCTTTTGTAGCGGAGTCTACGACGTTGACATTAACGTCTATTTTCCCGGTAAGTTTTGTTACAAGCTCGTTGTATTTATAGAATTTTTCAGTGGGAACAAGATTATATTTCGGTGTTTTCTCCATGCGCCGAGCGATTTTTTCAACGTCTTCGTGTCTGTCTTTAAGCGCTTTCGCGGCATCCTTCGGTATCTCCTTCCACAGCCTTTTAAGGTCTGATTTTGAGGTATCAAGAAAGGATGAAAGCTCGTTATATCTTGCGTCGTAAGGTGTCGTAATTTCATCCCTGCTCAGTTTGAATTTTTCCCCGGCTTCCTTTGCTTCCTGTTTTTTTACGTCATATTCCTTTTTGCGGAACCGTTTAATGTCTTCCTTCAGGAGTTTAACTTCGTTTTCGGCGTCAATGTCCCTTATGTACAGTTCCGCGTATTGCCTGTATGCCGGGTTTTGGGTACTGATTTCCCTGGTTTCCTGCTTAATCTGGTTCATCAATTCCGCGTACTGGCTGTTATTGGCCCTGTCAAAATCGGCCTTGTAAGCGACCTGGCGCGGCAGTTTCTGAACAGCCCTGTTGATGTGGTATGCCTGGACTTTCCCGTTCATCCTGCCCTGGTAAATATTGCTTTCGGCAAGGATTTTTATGCATTTTTTCTGCGCGAATTTTGAGAGCTGTATCATGAGGTTGTCATTCAGCATTGTAAGGGTATCGCTGTCGATGCTGACGCCCTTGTCCTTATTAATTGAGTATCCCAGCTTGTAGCATGTTTTTTCCTCCAGCCTTGTTTCCATCTCCTTGAGTTTTTCCTTGACGTCTTTTTGTTTTGAATTGAGGGCATAGGAGCCTGAATAATATATGTACGCAAGCTCGTCGTTTGAGCCGGATTTTTCAGCCTTTGATTTGTAGAGGTCGGCAAGCTTAAGCAGTATTCTTTCCCTGTTTTCCTTTATTCTTTTTTTAATATTTCCGTCGGATGGTTTAATGTCCCCGGCCTTTTGTATCAGGAAGTAGGCGTCGGCAAGCTTACCGGAAGATTCAAATGACGCCGCCCTGTCAGACCACATGTTCGCAACGTCGTTTGTAAGCATCTTAAGCGCCGTACCGGCTTCGTCGTTTTTGGGATCTTTTTCAACTGCGGCCAGCAGGATGTTGAAAGCGTCTTCCTTTTTCCCGTTTGTCAGCAGGGCCCTGGCTTTAATGAAGAGTTGCTGCGCCTCGATCCTGCCGTCGATCTTTTCGATGCTTTTTAAAATGCCCTTGTCGTCTTTTTTATACGCGAGGGCGTTCTGGTATTGCTTTTTTGCCGATATAAAATCGTAGTTTTTCTCCATTTGGGAGGCCTCTTTTTTGTAGCCGTCCACAATGCTGTTGAGGGCCTTGTTGTATGATGATTTTATCGACGAGAGCGTGTCCTCGTACGGCATGAGCACCTTGTAGTAATTGTATGCCTGTTCCCATTGCTTATTATCTATATAGCTCTTTCCTTTTTCGACTTTTGCTTCAAGGTCTGAAATGGTGGACTCGTATGAGTTTTGCATTTTTGAGAAGGTACTGCTTTCCGGAATGGTTTTCAGTCCCTTATTGACGGTCCTGAGGGCGTGCTTAAGTTTTTTTTCCTTTTCATAAGTGCCGGCTTCCGTAACAATTTCCTTTGTGTATGCTGAGCGCGCTGCGGCCAGGTCCCTGTTTACCGTGGCGGCACTGACAATGTCCTTTATGACGTCTTTTTCCAGGGCCTTTTCGAATTTTTTTATGGCTTTTTCATATTTGCTTTTTTGCATGGCCTTCTGGCCGTCACTATAATTTGAAGCCAGCAGACCTGCGGAGAATACCATGACAAGTAATAATAATAATTTTTTCATACTTTACTCCTGGGAAAGGTTTTAGGGCATTTTTATCAGATCAATATTAACTGTTCAAGAACATTTAATTGTATTATATTGGACTTAATTAATCGCGGGGGAATTATGGATAAATATAAAATTCTGGTTGTTGACGATGAACCTTTGATCAGAAGCCTTCTGGAAAAGTACCTGAATACTGATCCCAGGTTTGAGTCGGATTTCAAGGAAGACGGGTCGTTTATCGTAAAAGGCCCGCTTGAAAAGGACTACGATCTTGTTATTTTTGACGTGCTTATGCCTAACGTAAACGGCATAGAGTTGCTTCAAAATCTTATTGCTACAAATAAAGGAGTAAAAACACTTGCAATAACCGGAATGGCAAACGAGGGCCTAATCAGGCAGATAAAGGATTTGGGGTGTCCCGGAATATTGAAAAAACCCATAAAACGCCAGGCGTTTCTTGACGAGGTTTACAGGGTCCTTGAGATAGCCCCGGGACAGGTCGCCTAGCCCTTGTCCGGGTAGGTTTCTGCCTTGGGATCGTCCACAATTTCTCCCCTGTCCCTGTACAGGTGATCCAGAATTACGTTTAAAAGCTCAAACAGGTCTATGTATCTTCCGGCTGTTTCGGATACGTTAGCGTTTTCTGTCAGGCTTTTTCTTCTCGCAAAGTTCATCATGTCGCCGAACCTTTTTCTGCGGAATTCCGAAGGGGTCATTGAATCAGGCGCATTGCCCTTGTTGTAGTAGTCATACGCGTACTGCTCGGCAGGGCCCTTTTTAGCGTTTTTAGAGTCGCCGTACGGGCGCCTTTTCCGTGCCGTGGATTTATCGGAATCTTCGTTATCAGAGTCATCGTCCGACGCTCTTCTGTATAGTCTCGGAATTCTGTACCTGCTTCCTGAAGAACTTGCGGAACCTTTGTCGCGGGAGCTTCTGGAAGGATTCTCGTCCAGCATCTTCCTCCCGTATTTACGGCTGTCCTCCATCCTCTTTCGCCATTCCTCGCGCAGCTTTTCACGCTCTTTTTCCTTCGGGTCCTGTCCCTTTAGCGAGGAACCGCTCATCCCGCCGCCTCCGGCAGTAGCGCCACCTGCGTCAGATGAAGCCCCCGAATTATTATCGTTTGAACCTGCCGCTGCTTTCCTTAGTTTTTCCTGTTCTTCCTTTTCACGTTTTTTCTGTTCTTCTGCAAGGAGTTTGGCAAATTCCTGGTTATTCTTTTGTATGTCATTTGCAAGCTGCTCCTTAACTCCCCTGTAAAGTACGGCTGCCTTGTTTTGATCAATATTGGACCCGTTACCTGATTGGGTACTGGCCTGGGCGCTGCTCCCGTCTTTATTATTTATCGTGTTTATCTGTTCGGTTGTCAGAAGGTTATCAGGAATTTCGACCGGCGGCGGGGTATCTGTAAGACCGAGAAATTTGGAGATCACCTCATCGTTCTTTGAAGTACTTTTAACCCCGGTGATATTATACAGTATGGACGCGGCCTGGTCCGGGTACCTGGTTGCCTTTTGTGATTTTTCGAGTAACGTACCTTCCGGGATCCGGGCCTCGCCTCCGGCGACTTCGCTATCCAGTACTTTTTTTTCTTTCAGTTGTTGGGTTGACTCTTTTATTACTTCACTCAGCACGGTGTCGTTATTAGTGCTTTTAAAATACGCGGTCAGTCCGCCCAGTGCGATGTTTGCATTTTTCTTAAACTCTGCGGCGTCGGTACGCATGGCCCTGAGACCTGTCATCCTGTTATCGTCCGTATTTAGCGAGATTTTCCCATTCGGCATTTCGCCGTTTCTTCCGTCTCCCCTGGTAATACTCTTCATCCCGGCTTCTGCTGCCTTGTCGAATCTATCCGCGTATATATCAAGCGCATACGTGGCATCAAATGCCTTCTGACATTCCTCCGCCGCTGTCGTTTTTTTCTGCTGGCACCATCTGGCGTGTTTGAACGCGTTGTGCTGTATCTGCGATATGTTGAGGGCGTCATCCCTTACGTCGTCAAACCAGTCCCTGTTGTTTCCGTCCATTGCATTACGTCCCCGTCCCAGTACTCCGGATTGCTTGGATGTGTCCACAAGGGGATTATGCGGACCGACCTTCATATCGAAATGAATGAAATCCTTGTCCTGCGGAATAGGATCATCAGCCGCTGTCGGTAAGGGCTGGTTTACGGCTTTCCCGGCTTTTGCCGTCTGTGCATCTTCAGGCTCGTCAATCTCTTCGTCTTCAGGCTCAGTCTTTGTTTTGCTTTTTTCTGCTTTCCCCTCGTCGGCTTCCTGGCCAAAATGAAAAATGTCGTCAGGAGAGCTTTTCGCGTGAAGATGACCGGAACAGTAAAAACAAAAACAAATAATTAAAAGTTCTCTTACCACTTTTTATATACCTCGTTTATATCTTTATTCCTGTATTTTCTTGCCTTGTATGTTGATGCCGACTTTCTCGCTTTACGGCCCGGATTTTTTTGTGACGTTTTTCCGGCGATTTCCTTAACACTACTTGTATCATAGGTTACAAGGAATAGTCCAGCCATGTACCTGTTTATATACCTCTTGTGAATTTCACCAAAAATATCAGTATATTGGTCGAACCTGTCAATATCGCTGAGTCCCTTGTTTGTATTTTTATACTTGCTGACCTGGGCAATCTTCTCTTTAAGCTTTTTGTTATGTTCATTTACGGCAAAATGCATTCTTTCAAGGAATGTTTTCGCCAGCGCGCGGTATTCCTTCAGAAAGTATGAGGCCATTTCCTGTTTATCTGCCTTAGGGTTCTTAATTTTATATTTGTACAGCCTTTTATATGCCACGTTTTTTATCAGTTGCTCTACGAATTTTTTGTATAAAGGATTTCTTACCACTGCCCTGTAATTTGCCCGCGCAAAGTCATTGAGTATGGATTTCATGTTTGTTTGAAGGTTTATCTTCTTTAATTCATCCGATGATCCGATATCCTGTTTGAGAAATTCGTCCATGTTCATGCCCGAAAGATCGTAATTTTCAAAAGTTCTGTTTCTGTTCGTTTCGGCCATTGCGAGCCAGTCCGGGCCGACCGGAGGAAGATGCGGGTTCATGTCCGGCGGCAGGTTGAGATCAATGTCATCAAGGTCAACGTCGATCATGTTAAGTGACGGGTCATAGGTAGGATCCTTAACGTCGGCATTTATTTCAAGTTCGATTTTACGCATCTGCTCCACGAACCCCAGGTTTTGTATCTGGCGTGCCGTGGAGTCATTGCTTATGTTGAGCAGATCATCATCACCCATGCGCGTGCCGCCGCTGCCTATATAATCGTTCTTATAAGTATTTTCTATAGTACTTTTTGCGGTGGCTGCGTCTACCGGTATCATGGGGGGGTGTAGAATTAAGTCGTCCAGTTTATTTATGGCGTCGTGGTAAAGGGTTTGTTTGGAAGTATGTCCGGGCTTGGTGTCGTCACGCCTGTCAACCTGATGATATTCATATGACATTTTGGGACAGTAAGCCCCGGGTTGACAATCTTCACCGCGGATTACGATACTTTCATAGGCATCGGGGTCTGTTGCTGCCATATGTTCCAGGTTATTGATACAACTCGTGAAATCCCCCGGACTTGCTGTACGGTCTATACTCATAGTCGTTGTACAGTAAGCTTCGTTCATTGCCGGGTTGTTTACGCTGCAATACGCTGAATTCAATATTATATAAAGAAGCAGGGTCATCTTCTGCTCCTTGAACGGTACTTACGCTTTGCTTTTACCGAGGCCGGATTGCGGATACTAATAAGTATGCCCAGTTCGCGTGATTCGTATTTTTCCCGTATTCGCTGACTGATAAGCGCGAATAAATCCCTATCCGCAGGCGCAATCTCGTTTTTTCCGGATGAATATCCGTAGTTTTTGTACATGTCGGCGTATTCGTCAGAAAGTTCCCCGCCGCCGTGGTTTGTAAAGTTACTCTTACCCGTGGTTTTTGCCCTTGATGCAGCAGCAAGCGCCGTGAGGGATTTTTTCTTTGTCAAAGGCTGTAATTTATTTTTAAACCTTGTTGACGTGCTTTCTATTCCGGAGTCATCTCCGCCTGAACCTGACCCCGTGGCTCCGGCGCTGTCACCCGGCTCTGACTGGTCTGAACCGGGTAAACCTGTTTGGGGCTGTTCGGTGTCGGTACCGGGGGTAACGGGTAACACGGAATTTTCCGCTACAAGGGTGTCGCCTCCGGGTATAATATCGGTGTTTGTGTCCGAGCATACTTTTGTTGAAGGATTATACTGCCATCCGTTGGATTCGCAGTAGCAGCGCTGACGCTCGTCTTCCGTGGGCATTGACTCGCAACTGGCGGTATTGGACTTTAAAAATGAAGAAGTACTGTCTATCGCGCCTGAATCAAACGCGTCCGGTGTAATGCCGGTTACCGAAGCGCCGTTATCCGATGCCGAAGGGTCAGCCATCAGGGCCTGGGAAAATCCCTGTATCGAGCCTGTGACGCCTCCCACTGTTCCTGATATTATTAACGCGTTTTTCAGGCCGCTTTGCTGTACTATTATTGAATTGCAATGTGCCTGGCATTTTATAACCATCGCCTTACCGCATTCACATTCACTGGACGGATTACTGCAACTCTCGGGTTGTGTTATGTTACTGCAATCCTCCTCTGTTATTTTGCCGAATGTTTTGATCTGATCAACACCAGCACACTTTTTGCATTCCATTTTAAGGCTGATCCTTGTCTGGACAACGGAACCCATGGTTGACAGTGTGGCTGTTGTTGCTCCCACTGCGGTACCGGTTATGGTGCTCGTGGCTACATCACCGCCGTCTGCCGCGTGAAGCTGGAAGGATGCTGAAATTGCAAGTAGAATATTCAGTATCATTTATTACCTTCTTCTTGACCTTTTTGCGGCCTTTGTTTTTTTCCCATGCTTTATGCTTTGCGGTTTTCTTGAGTATCTGCCTTTTGATTTTTTCACGCTTGCGTACATAAATTTGTTTCCCTTAATTCCGCTTTCGTATACTTCATGTATAAGGTCAAAAATGTTTTTGCCGTTCGCGGCTGCTATGTCCTTTTTCTTTTTGCCGTCGTTCGTGTCGTCCATTAATAATGTACCGCTCATTCCGCTTGAGGGCTTGTTATAGTCCCTGCCAAATCCCGTGTTTCTAGGATCAGTAAGGGCTCCCATCTTGGGTTTATTTTTTTTGTCCTTTTCGGTTTTTTTAAGATTACCTAATCCTTTTAAACCGTTGCCCTGTGTGCTGCTGCCACCCGCCATGCCCGGCGCCACGGAAGCTTCGCCTCCGGATGCCTTGTCGCCGTTTTCGTCTTCGTTTTCCGGTAGTGTTTCAGGCAGTTGCTCCTTGTTGTACGCGAGTGATGTTGTTTCTTTCTGGGTGTCCTGCTTTTTTTCTGCTTCGCATGTTTTTGTTGATGTATTCCAGTACATGCCTGCTTCCTCGCATTTGCATTTTCCCAGAAGTTCGTTATAGTCTCCGCCTGCCCTGAGTCCCGGATCGTTCTTTAAAAATGACAGTCTGACTTCGCAACTGTCCTCCTCACCGCTGTCCCCGCCGGCAAGCTCCTTACACTGGTCTTCAAGACCGTATCCGCAGCCTGATGTTCCGCACATGCAGAGTATAAGGGCCTTTTCGCCCCTTGACGCAACCTCCGCGCACTGCTCCTTGCAGGTAGGGTCTTTCATATTTTGGTCAAGCGCGTTTTTTTCCTTTTTATTTAATATAAGGTCGGAAACCAGTTGCGTGGTTGCCCCTGACAGGCCCTTTGTAAGGTCCCACGCCGTGTTTGCGGCCTGGCCGAGGGTGTTGAAGCCTTCGCATTCCCTGCATAATCCGGTTACTTTGGGTTTTAATTCTTTAATTTTGGCTTTGACATCCTGTATGAACTGGTTACATGCTTTTTTATCTCCGGATGTTTTTTTATCTGTTTGCATTTTTTTTAGATGTTTTTGTACATCATTACATCTATAAATTAAAGATCTCCAATCCTTATAGTATTTTGATCTGTTTTTACCTAATTTGGTATTTGTACAAGCTGTAAAGTTACTTGTATCAAAATTTATATTATTTTTATTTATGCTGTAATCCGGCGTGGCACAACTGTCTGATGGGATTTGACCTACTTTGCCTGCTGCTTCACTGAATTGTTCGTTATTAACCAATTTCAGTATTTTGTTGAATGTTTTAAGATGACTAGATGCTGCCGTACACTGGCCTATGGCAACCCCTGCTTCCTTCAACTTGTCAGCTATTTCAATGGCTGCGATACTTGTACTTACTGCCGAATCCTGTGATCGGTTTGCAAGAGGAGCAAGAGCTTCTGCGTAATTACCGGCACT
>JAFGOL010000199.1 GCA_016926495.1 Oligoflexia bacterium | reverse complement strand
TATTCGCCCAGGAAACAATGGCAAAGCTCATAAAGAGAATCAAGCCCGCGTTTATTATTAACGCCGCCGGCGTAAACGATTTCTCCTATTGCCAGAGCAATCCCAAGATTTGCGATGATATAAACGCGAATATCTGCAGGTATCTCATCGGATTGGCCGAAGTGGTACCCAGCAGGTTTATCCTGCTTTCGTCCGGGGAAGTATTTAACGGTGTAAAAGGCAACTTCGTTGAAAATGACAAGCTTATGCCCACCACCGCTTTTGGCAGAAGTAAAAAATCCGCTGAAATACTGACAGCCAAGTACAGTTCAAGATCGACGATACTCAGGATATCCAGCGTGTACGGACTCGGCAACGCCAGAAACCAGACTTACCTCAACAGGATATGCGCGGCCATGTTAAAAAAGGAACCTGTGCAACTCATATCTGATCTTTACAGGTCACATATATATGTAAAGGACCTTGCCGAAGTAATACACAGGATCATGCAGCAAAAACCCAGATACCTTGTATACAATATAGGCGGAAAGGAAAAAACAACGGATTATGATGTGGGTTTAATGTTTTCCAGGCTGATGGGAGTCGAGTCCATGCCGGTAATGGAGCATCAGATCAAGGATCCCCGGATGCTTGCCCTCAGGGGGAAGGACCTAACTCTTAATTCCCAGAGGTTTTACAGGGAATACAACTTTACGCCCAGGGAACTGTCAAAGGGTTTATTGGATTCGATAGAAATGATGAAGGAGGGAAGATAGAAAAAAAGGAGCTAGAAAATAACTCCGGAGCTTCGAAAGGCTATTTCCTTTCTGGGGGTTATGGGGTATCGGGAAAGGCATCCGGAATTAATTCTGCCCCTTAATTTTCTGATTTTTTTAATTCAAAAACCATGCCAAACTTAAACTTAATAAATTCAAATAGTTACACAAAGCTTTTGGAGATTTTTCTCTGTTTATATTTAAGTTTTTTAAATAATTGCAATATGTTACAAACATTACTAATAATTACAAGGGGTTACGGGTGTGACCAAAATTGTCAATTATGACACAAATTGTGAGCTTTTTTTAGTCAAGCAAGTGACAAATGAAGATTTACCCGATATTTTTTTCATAGAAACCCTGAGTTTTCCCTCCCCCTGGACCCTGGGCATGTTTGCAAATGAACTGGAATCGAAAAATTCCTACGGCCTGAAGGCTGTTTCAAAAGGTTCCGGCAAAGTTACAGGTTATATTTTTGCCAGAAAACTTTATCATGAACTTCATATAATGAACCTGGCTGTTCATCCTGACCACAGGCGTACGGGAATAGGTTCAATGCTTTTGAGTGAGTTTCTTGCTCTTAATACCGGGATGCTTAATGTTTATCTTGAGGTAAGAATATCAAACTCCAGTGCCATTTCGCTTTACGAATCTTTCGGTTTCAGGCAAATTTATTTAAGAAACCGGTATTACCACAATGGCGAAGATGCCATTGTTATGCTATTAGAACCTGGAACGGAGTTAAATAAATGAAAATGAAACACGGTAACCCGATCAGCAATTTCAAGGCAACCATATCAGCAAAGACTTTTTTAAATGCCGGTACAGTATCTATGTTCCTGAAAGTTCCTGATGTTTCGTTCGCGCCGGGACAGTTCATCATGCTTGAGGCTCCGGGCCATACGCTGAAACGTCCCTTTGTAATATGCTCCGTAAAAGAGGGCCGGCTGAGAATAGTTTTCAGCATCAGGGGCAAAGGCACAAAAACACTTTCGGAACTTGATACCGGCACTGAGCTTGACGCCATTGCGCCCCTGGGAAATTCGTTTCCCATGCCGGCAAAAGACAAGACCGTCTTTCTTATAGGGGGCGGGCTTGGTACCGTGACCATGCTGCCACTCGCCGGGCAAATAAAAGCCGCGGGGATCATCACGATCATCGGCGCCAAAAACGGCGATGAGCTCATCCTTGCGGATGAATTTAAAAAATACGGTGAGGTTTTAATATCCACAGACGACGGCAGTTGCGGCAAAAAGGGAAGCAGCATTGACGTCTTTAATGAAGCCGTTAAAAAATTCAAAAAGAACGAATGCGTGGTGTACGCGTGCGGGCCTAACCCGATGCTGCGATGTCTTGCCGGTACAATTAAAAAAACCGGCATGGAATGTCATGTCAGCATGGAGGAAAGAATGGCCTGCGGCGTGGGCGCGTGCGTGTGCTGCGTTGTAAAAACCGAAAAAGGACTCAAACGCTCTTGCAAGGACGGCCCTGTGTTTAATATCGGGGAAATAATATGGTAAAAGCGGAATTATTCGGAAAAAAACTGAAAAGCCCTCTCATAATGGCGAGCGGGGTATTCGGCTACGGCGATGAATACGATTTTATTGATCTTGGACCGATAGCCGCTTTTTGCACAAAGGGCTTAAGCCTTAAACCCAGAGACGGAAACCCCATGCCCAGGATATGGGAAACCGAAGCAGGGATTATAAATTCCGTCGGATTACAGAATATAGGTGTTAACAGGTTCCTGGAAGAAAAGCTTCCGAAAGTTTCCGGACTGCCAATGGAGATAATCACGAACTTTTTCGGCAATACCGTGGAAGAATACGTAGAGGCTGCTTCAATACTTTCCGGACGGAAAGGCATATTCGCGCTGGAAATGAACATATCCTGCCCGAATGTTAAAAGCGGAGGCATCAGTTTCGGGCAGGATCCTCATACAGTGGAAAAGCTCACGAAAGCGGTAAAAAAAGTCGTTGATAAGCCCCTTATTGTAAAGCTCACACCGAATGTAACAAGCATAAGCGACATAGCGCTTGCCGCCGAAGCCGGGGGCGCGGACTCTGTCAGCCTTATTAATACTGTAAAAGCCATGGCCATCGACGTCAAGACCGGCAAGCCCGTCATTTCGGGCGGCCTTAGCGGCAGGGCGATAAAACCCATTGCCTTAAAGGCAGTATACGATGTGTCACGGGCTGTAAAAATACCGGTAATCGGGATCGGCGGCATATATACCGCCGAAGATGTAATTGAATTTATTATTGCGGGCGCAAAAGCGGTACAGATAGGGACCGCGATCTTCTCCAACCCCAACGTGGCCGCGGACATATACCGCGGACTCATGGATAAATAATCATTTTTTTCTTCTGCTTCGTATAAGAACAAAGACGAAAAAGAAAATGGCCCCCAGAACGATCAGGAATTTCCAGAAATTCCAGTCACCAAATGCTCCGGGATCCGTATTCCTCGCCGCCATATCATCTTCCATTTCCAGTTTCTTAACCAGTTTGCGGCGTTCCTTTTCTTCTTCGCTGAGACCTTCTTCGGGCGATGCCTGAAGAGTAGTCTCGCTTATCCCGGTCCTGCCAACACCCTGGGTAGTTTCGTCACGTGCGCCCGCCCTTCCGCTTTTGCTGCTTTTGGTAAAACCGGTACTACCGACCCTAGAGCCTTCTTCTCCGTATTCTTTGTCTTCAGTACTCCTGCCCCTGCCTCCGGCTCCTTCTCCTGTCCGGGTTTTTTCCAGTCTGCCCGACCCCGTACCTGAACCTTCACCCTCCCGTCCCGCTGCTCTCCGTCTTTTACCCTCGGGACCTTCTTCCGCCTGTGCCAGGGTTATATCTTTTTCCTCCTGATCGGGGCGGCTACGATCCTCATACTGCTTGCGCTGAGCACCGCCGGCCCTGTCGAGTTCCCCTATATCCACGGGTTTTGTATAAAAATCCCTTCTTGCAAGGGCCAGGTTCTGACCGTCCTTTACGCCTGCCAGTTTGTCCCTCCAGTCGGCTTTTACAGCACTGAGTTTTTTATCGGAATAATCAGTAAGATAACGGGCAAGCCCGAAAATTACTGCTGCAATCAGTACCAGCAGCAGTATATATTCTACAGTTACCTGTCCCCTTTTTCCGGCAATATTTTTTATCATATCCATTAAAGAATCCCTAAGCTAATTCCGAAAAGTTATAATGAGGTGACTGTTTCCAATGGGAGCGATAAAATTCAAACGAATAATAACCCCGTTAATTCTTGGTACCATAGCCACTGTTTTCGCAATATATTTTATACCAGAAATCAATTTACTGCCAGCAACTGATGGACAAAATATAGAACGCGGCATTGCCTCGGTACCTGGTATTCCGGCCAGCTTCTATTTTAAAATACTCGGCATGTTTTTTATTTCAGTGGCACTGGTGCTTTGCAGTTTCTACCTGAGGGGACATTTCAGCATACCGTTTGTCACGGGCTATTACATGCTCGCGTCAGCAGCTCTGGTTATCGGAATCATGTACTACGAAATGACAAATAATCTTGAAACATTCCAGACCCTGACTGTGCTTTTCGGCATTGTGATACTGGCGGTTTTCGTTTTCTACGAGCTCAGGCTCAGAAAGATCATACAAAGGGCAGCCAACGGGTGCTTTAACGGCAAAAGGCTTGTAAATTACGGCAAGGCCCCATGGGAATTCGCCGAGGAAATAACAAACAACAGGATGTGCGTGCTGTATTTTGACGTTCCGGAGCTTGCAAGGCTGACAAACTGCTTTGAACCCAGGGTACTTAAAAAAGTCATAGATTTTATATACAAAAAAAGCGACGCCATCATCTCCAGGCACAACGGAATAATAATAAGGCGCACCGATGATTCCATACTTCTCACGTTTGAACCCGGCGAATACTACGAGGAAGTTATTTCCCCTGATTCCGACTGCGCGTACCACGCCGTATCATGCGCGCTGGAACTCAGGAGAATGATAGGCGACATGAAGGAGTTCATACACCATAACAAGGTCTCGCAACTAAGGGGCAGGGTCCTGATTTCAACCGATAACGGAATGGTACTTAAACATCACAGAAAAGGCAGGATTGAGCTTTCATTATTTTCGGAAGCCCTGTATACGATAAACGACCTCATTGCTTACAGTAACGGCGAAGACCTTATAATTGACCCTAAAACATTCAACCTTACGTCAAACTATTTCGTCGGCAAGGACATCAATAACCAGGCGGCGTTTTCAATAATCGGCCTCAGCGGATATTGATTATTCTCAGGCTGCTTCTTTATTTTTTGAAATTGAGGATTTAATCCACTTCCCTTTTGAATCCCTTTTCCAAGTCCGGCCGTTATCCGCGTCCGCAAGTGCCTTTTTTAAATTCCGCATTGCATTTTTATCAGCAAGCAATTCCGAAGTTTCAAGCATTGCATCGTATTCTTCAACCGGAATTAAAACTGAATAAGGTTCTCCGTCCTTGGTAATCAGAAAAGCTTCACCATTACTATAAACACGTTTGGCCAGTGATAATAATTCCGCTTTAGCCTTGCTGATGGATATTATTTTATGCTTCATTAATGCCCTCCGTACACCCGCTTTCGGTGTTCAATTGTCAAAATAATAATTTCTATCTCCTTTTTGTTTATCCTGTACAATATCCTGAACGTGGCAACCCTTTCCGACCATATCCCTCTTAATTCTCCCCTAAGGGGTTTCCCGTGCTCCGGGTTTTGTTTAATTCTCTCCAACGCATTATCAACCTGTTTAAGGATTTTTCC
>JAFGOL010000198.1 GCA_016926495.1 Oligoflexia bacterium | reverse complement strand
TTCTATTGATTTGGCTTTGGTAAACATTTGTGTAATATAACACAGTTTATATAATTGTAAATATATTTATGTTACACTACACTAGCATAAAGTCTCTTATGAGTATGGCAGATAGGATTGATTGTAAAAATACATTGGTAAAGTTTCTTAATATACTGTCAGGAGTACTGTAATTTTGAATATAGAGAATAAGGCAAAATCAATTAAACAAAAACTTAGCAATTTATCTAAACAAAAAAAAGTAGCTTATGAATATTTGCAGACAGAATTCTTAATAGAAAGATTGCTTTATCGTCTAGTGATTTATAAATGGTTCCTTGTCCAGACAGAAATTTTATTCTGTTAAAAATTTATTATGCAGTCCAGTCCCTATTCAAAATCAGTACACTGTCCTGAAGTACGACTCAAAACTCTTGAAATCCTTGTAGCAAAAATTGAATTTTCTGCCCAGTTCCCTTTTTTGCCTGGATTTTATACCTTGCAGCATTGAGCACGGCATTTCTTTCTGGTTGCCTGCGGTGGCCGCGCATTTTTTCAGCAGGTCGGAGAGAAAATTCATCTGATTTGCCAGGTATTTCATTTTGTTGAACAACCCGGGGCAGGCTTTTTCAGTATCGGGTTTTTTGGACAGGGCCTCGTAATTGCACCTGTGTCCGTGCTTTAACTTGGTTGAGTCGTAAGTTTCGGACAGGGTGGCCAGGTACGCGTATCCGGTGTTAAACGGACCTTCCCCCAGGCACGCGGTATTGCCTAACACGGACTCGATCTCGAGTTTCGTTTCTATTGAGCACCTTATTATATCGTTATCGTATGTGACGATATTGTTTTTGTTGCATGTGTTTGAGCAGGGATCGTCCGCCACGGCTTTATCTTCTACCCCGGAATATAACAGCCCCACCGCTGTTGATAAAATAAAAAACAATATTACGCGTAGACTCATTTTTTATATCCCCTGGTCCGTCTATTCCGTGCAAATACATTTTTTGCGTACAAGCAGGTATTGTCTCATGCTGGTCAGATCTATGTGCTGGATGCTTGCGTACAGGTAGCCGTTCTCCGCCGGGCTGTAAACAAGCTTATTACAGAATGTCAGGGTCGGTATGTCAGGGAATATGCCTTCAACGTCATTGACATCGTCTGTTTCCCACGTTGTTCCGCTGTCAAGTGATGACCTTGTTATAAACTTGAAAGAGGTCATGTCAGTGGAAGCGCAGGTCCCGAGTACGAATATTTTGTCTCCGGGAGCGGCAATGCTTGTGGGAGTGCATGAATAGGTTTTCCCGTCATCCGGCGTGGGGCTGTAGATAAAATTATCAACGGTTGTCCACGTGGCTCCGGAGTCAGTTGATTTTTTCACTATCCAGTTTGCTCTGGTAGATGTTATGGTCATATAGCCTGCAACATATATATTATCATTTTTATCTGCGGCAATACCGACAGCGGCAGAAGAAGTGCTCAGGGTTTCAAAAGCAGGTTCAACCGATTCAAACGTAGCGCCCAAATCCACTGAACGCCTTACAGCCCAGTACGAATGGCTGCCGTCGTATAACATTCCTGCGACAAATATTTTACTGTCGCTTGTTATGGCATTGCTGAAAGCGTAAATGCTCGATGTTTTGTTGATCCGGTCTGCAAGTTGCCAGGTTTCTCCGTTGTCCTGGGAAGTTCGTACTATCCAGTAATTATTATTACCGTTGTCAGTACCATAACCGGAAGCTACGATCAGGTTATTTTTCGCCGACATAAAGGTAACTAGATGAGACGTGCCTGACGCGGTATGGTAAATATCGCTGCGCGTGTCAGCGAAAGTTGTATCAGAGATGCTTCCCCTTGTTACCAGCCAGTCGTCGGAAACCCTGTCTTTTCCGCCGAAGAACACCGAACTTCCGTTTACCGTTGAAGCAAAGGTGAACTCGAAACCGGTATTTATGGGAACGTCGGTCCATGTTGTACCGTTGTCCAAAGAGCGTTTCACGATAATACCGTCGGGCGTGCCTGACGGGTTTTCAAGCACGGTAAGGTTAACCGAATCTTCAGTCCCGAATCCTCCGCCGGGGTATACCATGGTGGAAGGATTTTCCTCTGCAAAATAATCAATAACGGTTTCCCATTCGCCCTGCTCGCATCCGCAGGAAAACTGGAACAATAAAAGTATAAACGTGCCTGTCTTTGAAAATTTTTCCATAGGGTTTACCATATTACGGCATAAGTCCATAAACTGTCAAAAGATTTTTTAAGAAGGTTCGGAATACCTGCATACAATCAATGAAATACCGTCTTCAAGGTCATGTCCCTTTCTGAACGCACTAAGATTATTTACGCTTCCATTAATGTTTTACAGCAACTGTGCGCTGTAGCCGTAATCAGGGCTGAAGGCAGTCCGTGTCCTGTCGCGTCCCCGATCAGGATTACCGTTTTGTCATAGATTTAGAAATAGTCCAACCAGTCGCCGCTGCATTCGTTTACACTGGTTTTACATCGCTGTTTTGTATAAATGAGAATTCCTTGTAAAGGACCGGTCTTTCCTCCGATAACTTTTTACCGGCGTCAGCCCCGGAAAGGATATTGTCGGAATTATCGATCAGGGTCGTCTTGTACAGGATATTCTCCGAGTGCGCTTTTATCAGTTCCCTGTGATTAATGGTTGCCACGGTTGATTCGTCACCCGATGTTTTACGTATTATGGTAAGAAGCGCCGGTGAATCCGGCAGGGTTGAATTTAGAAAAAATGTCTGCCCGGGCTTTATTCTTTCAAAAAGATAAAGCAGCATAGTTTTCTTCATATTAATTTCTTACCGGTAATTAATCATAGTTTAAGCAGTTTACCGGGCCAGATGTATTTTCAGGGTCTCGTAAATCATTGCAAGGGCTATTACAAGCAATGTGGCTGAAATTATACCGACAAGTCCCAGCAGGCTATGCCTTACTATAAGCTGCACAAGGGCCAGAACAGTAACGGTAATCATAAAAATTACCGGGATAAGAACAAATTTCGTGCTTCTGCCGGTTTTTTTCAGCCATCCGTATATAACCAAAAGGGCAAGCCCTGCAAGCAACTGGTTCGTGGCACCGAACACGGGCCATATCGCTTTCCACGCCGGGATTACGTTGCCGGCGCTGTCCTTTATTGTGATCATAACAAGTATCGAAGGAACAACCAGAGTAACAAGGGTGGAAAGATATCTCATACCCTTTCCTTTCATTCCGAACAATTCCTCAGTAATGTACCTTCCCAGCCTTGTAGCCGTATCAAGGGTTGTGAGTATGAATGTTGATAACGCCAGCAGCCCGAAGGAGGCCCCAAGGCTTTCCGGGATGCCCAGGATAGAGAAAAACTTTCCCATGCCCGCTCCGTAAATC
>JAFGOL010000197.1 GCA_016926495.1 Oligoflexia bacterium | reverse complement strand
GACACTGCTCTTGCCTGAAATAATCCTAGAAATCTCAACTTAGGCAACCGGTTTTAAAATATTTTTGCAACTGGCTCTATGTATTACATATTTGTAAATACATATTAAAAACAAGGTGTAACCTCAGGTACTACATGTTATTATTAATATATGAGTGAAAAGAAAACACATAAATGGCGCCAATGCCCATTGGGAGAACATTGGGTAATCACCCATCCAATGCATACTAAATCAGGGAAAGTTACAACAAGGCGTGGTCACTGCGCGAAAAATCCGTCTAAAAAAGATCAAATATATACTGATGAGTTGAATTATATTGCAGACAGATATTTTGAAAAATTGTCCGGTCCTCCGGCAAAAAAAGCTTTAAATTATCCTCAAGGAAATAAGTTTGATAAATATATACGAGGTTGGTGTAAATATTGGAATGATATTTTTAAACCGGAAGAATTGCTTGATCCTGATTTGGTCAAAGCATTAATAGCTACCGAATCGGGATTCAGGGCAACAATAATAATAAAGGACGGCAGAGGGCAGGGGCATGCCACAGGCTTGATGCAGGTAACGGACACAACTCAAAAGATCCTGTGTGATGAAAAAGGTGAACTTAGAGACCATCTTGTAAATGTCGATCAAAAAGATCTGATAAATCCAAGTTTAAATATTGCGGCAGGAATAAGATGGCTGTTTAGAAAAAGAGAGATTGCATCAAGTAGATTGGGTCGTAAGCCTACTTGGTTTGAAACAATAATGCTTTATAAAGGTTACAAAAGTTTGGATGTAAAGCCGATGAAAAGATTAGCGGATTTATATGGAGAATTAAAAAATGAGTAAAAAAACAAAATATTTGGTTTTATCTTTTGCTGTTTGTATTGCGATAGCCGGTGTGGTATTCGCAAAATCAAACTATTGCATACTGGGTTTTTACGACGTATTAGCGATGATTGATGATAATGCAAGCCCCGCAATAACTATCCCGGAAACAGGCGAGGAATATTATAATAAATGGCAGTGTTTTTCCGCAAAAAATATTGAAATTGAAAAGGCTGAGATTGATTATAACGGCAAGCGCGGTGTTCCACTTATTCACGCAAGGTCAGGATTGAACCTGCTGCAATTTAACGTTGACCCTGTGGTAAAGTGGGATTCGGAAGAAGTTATAGTAAAATGGAATGAATTGATCAATTCACGAAGCCCTGTTTGCGTATTTGCAGCGTTTTTGCAAAAAGACGACGACGGAACTTCCGTGTGGTACATTAACAGGATTAAAACAAGGCTGGGTTACTGGAATATCGCCGATTATTTCCGGTTTTAGACAGGGTGTCATAGTCCCGACTCTTTGGGTACTTTAATATTGTATTTGATATGTTGCAAAGTTACTATTATCATTAGTTGTTCAAGAATCTTTGTTTGGGAGGAGATTATGACTGGCTTTGATATAGCTTCCTTTATTGCGGGCCATCAGAATTTGAATGAATACAAGGAGTTCAACTGGCAGGGCTCCTTTCAGGACTACATAGACATTGTAACGAAAAAGCCGCAGGTAACAAGATCGGCCTTTCAGCGCATATACGACATGATCCTGTCTTACGGGGTTGAGGAATACGTTGAATTCAAGAAAAAGATTACAAGGTTTAATTTCTTTAAAGACGAAATGCACGGCGGCAAGGATGCGGTTTTCGGGCTTGAGATAGCGTTGATGAAGCTTGTTAACGTGTTCAAGGCCGCGGCTAAAAACTACGGGCCTGAAAAACGTGTGCTGCTTCTGCACGGCCCGGTCGGTTCTGCGAAAAGCACCGTGGCAAGGCTCCTTAAATCCGGCCTTGAGGCATATTCAAAAACAGACGAAGGCGCGATGTATACTTTTAAATGGATAGACCCCAATCCGCCCGAGGGAGAGGAAAATTTGCTGGGCAACGCGAAAGAGATCAGGTGCCCGATGCACGAGGAACCTCTCAAGCTTATACCCGAAGATTTGAGGCCGAAATTCCTGGCCGAAATCAACAAGGGCAAAAAAACCGGGTACAGGGTAACAATAGACGGTGATGTCTGCCCGAACTGCAGGCATATTTATAACGCCCTCATGGCAAGGTATGACGGAGACTGGACCAGGGTTATTAACCACGTTGTCATTACCCGCCTTATACTCTCCGAAAAGAACAGGACGGGCATAGGCACCTTCCAGCCAAAGGACGAAAAGAACCAGGACTCCACGGAACTTACGGGCGACGTCAATTACCGCAAGATTGCCATATTCGGCAGCGATTCCGACCCCCGGGCCTTTAATTTCGACGGCGAATTCAACATTGCAAACAGGGGGATCATAGAATTCATAGAAGTCCTTAAGCTGGACGTGGCATTTTTATATGATCTTTTGGGCGCGAGCCAGGAACACAAGATAAAACCCAAAAAGTTTTCGCAGACAGATATAGATCTTGTAATACTGGGACACACCAACGAGCCTGAATATAAAAAGCTTCAAAACAACGAATACATGGAAGCTTTAAGGGACAGGACCCTTAAAATAGATATACCCTATATTTCCAGGCTTTCGGAAGAGATAAAAATATACAAAAGGGACTTTAACGAAAACTCGGTCAGGGGCAAGCACATAGCTCCTCATACAATAGAAATGGCTGCCATGTGGGCAATACTTACAAGGCTGGAACCGCCCAAAAAGGCCAACATCAACCTTATGCAGAAGCTTAAGCTGTATAACGGTAAAATGCTTACCGGCTTTACAGAGGACGACATCAAGGAACTGCGTAAGGAATCAAGGCGCGAGGGCATGGAGGGAATCTCGCCGAGGTACATACAGGACAAGATAAGCAACGCCCTCGTTTCCGACGCTTACGGCGATGTGGGATGTATAAACCCGTTCATGGTCATTAACGAACTTGAAGGCGGCCTCAAGCACCACGGCCTCATAGACTCCGATGAAAAAAAGAAAACATACAAGGAACTGCTCGCGCTTGTAAAGCAGGAATACGAGGAAGTGGTCAAGAACGAGGTACAGAGGGCCATATCCGCTGACGACGAGGCAATTGCCCGCCTTTGCTCCAACTACATTGACAACGTGAAGGCTTATACAAGAAAGGAAAAGGTCAAGAACAAGTATACCGGACAGAACGAGGAACCGGACGAGAGGCTGATGCGCTCGATCGAGGAAAAAATTGATATACCGGAAAGCCGCAAGGACGATTTCAGGAAGGAAATAATGAACTACATTGCCGCACTTGCGCTTGACGGCAAGCAGTTTGACTATAAGACAAACGAACGCCTTTACCGCGCGCTGGAACTCAAACTTTTTGAAGACCAGAAGGACACCATAAAACTTACTTCCCTTGTCACGAACGTTGTGGACAAGGATACGCAGGAAAAAATAGATATCGTAAAATCAAGGCTTATCAAGAACTACGGGTATTGCGAAATATGCTCAACGGACGTGCTTAATTTTGTTGCCTCGATTTTCGCGCGTGGCGACGTAAAAAAAGAAAACTAGGCAAAGATAGCTATGGTTTCAAAAATTGAAAGGGATCATGCCAGGTTCAGGGACATAGTAAAGGGCAAGATCAGGCAAAACCTGCGCAAGTACATTTCCAAGGGCGAAATGATTGGCAGGATCGGCAATAAATACGTCAGTATTCCTGTCCCTCATATTGATCTTCCGCGCTTCAGGTATGGAATGCCCGAAACCGGCGGCGTAAGCTCAGGCGACGGAGAAGTCGGCACCCCTCTGGGCCCGGCAGGTGAACCCGAAGAGGGCAGCGGAGAAGCAGGCAACGCCGAGGGCAGCCACGAACTTGAAATGGACATATCCCTTGAAGAACTGGCGCAGATGCTGGGCGAGGAACTGGAACTCCCTAAAATACTGCCAAAGGGTTCAAACAAGCTTGAATCTTCAAAAAGGGTCTACAGGGGCGTGCATCTTACGGGTCCCAGGTCCCTTGTTCATTTCAAGCGCACGTACAAGGAGGCATTGAAGCGCCACATCATTACCGGGGATTTTGATCCTGACGAACCAATGGTGCTCCCCATAAAAAAGGATTTCCGCTACAGGGGCTGGAAGGACATAATTGTTCCCCATAATAACGCCGTAATTATATACATGATGGACGTTTCCGGCAGCATGGGCGACGAGCAAAAGGAGATGGTAAGAATAGAATCCTTCTGGATAGATACCTGGCTGAGGAGCCATTATCAGGGACTTGAAACAAGGTACATCATACACGACGCGTCCGCCAGGATGGTGGACAGGGACACTTTTTTTCATACAAAGGAAAGCGGCGGAACGCTTATATCTTCGGCGTACAAGCTATGCAACATGCTTATTGACAGGGATTTTCCTCCCAGCGACTGGAACATATATCCCTTTCACTTTTCGGACGGAGATAACTGGTCATCGGAGGACACAAGGATTTGCATCGAACTTTTAAGGGATGAACTCATACCCAAGTCCAACATGTTCTGTTACGGGCAGGTTGTCAGCAGGTACGGCTCAGGCCAGTTTATAAAGGACCTTAAGGAAAATTTTCAGGAAGAGGATGATTTGATTTTATCCAATATAGAAAACAAGGATGCTATCCTCGATTCAATAAAAACATTTCTGGGCAAGGGGAAGTAGCATGCTTGGTACTTCGCTTACTCCTGAACTTGAGAGGATCAAGGAAGAAATAAAAGGTTACGCCTATTCGTTCAACCTGGATTTTTTTGAAACCATTTTCGAGATGATCGATTACAACCAGGTAAATGAAATCGCCTCGCTTGGCGGCTTTCCAACCCGCTACCCGCACTGGCGCTTCGGCATGGAGTACGACAGGCTTTCAAAAAGCTACCAGTTCGGCCTGCACAAAATATACGAGATGGTCATAAACAATGATCCCTGTTACGCGTACCTTTTAAAATCAAACAACTTTGTTGATCATAAGCTTGTAATAGCGCACGTGTACGCGCACTGCGATTTTTTTAAATGCAACATGTACTTTGAGCACACAAACCGCAAGATGATGGACGAAATGGCAAACCACGCTACAAGGATCAGGAATTACATAGACAGGTACGGAATAGAACCTGTTGAAAACTTTATTGACCAGTGCCTTTCAATCGAAAATCTCATAGACTACCACGCCTCCCAGATGGAAAAAACCTACGAAAAGCCCACGGAGACCACCTCGCAGCAGCAGGTAAGAAAAATGAAAAGCAAGGTCTACATGGACAATTTCATAAATCCCGAGGAATTTCTGGACCAGCAAAGAAAAAATATCCAAAAACAGCAGCAGAAGGAAAAAAAATTCCCCCCCAAGCCCGTAAAGGACGTCCTTTTGTTTTTGCAGGAATTTGCGCCTCTTGAAATGTGGCAGCGCGACGTTCTGTCCATTATCAGGGAAGAGGCCTATTATTTTGCGCCGCAGGGACAGACCAAGATCATGAACGAGGGGTGGGCAAGCTACTGGCACTCTACCATAATGACGCAAAAGGCGCTGAAGGATTCGGAGATCGTGGACTTTGCGGACCATCACAGCGGCACTGTATACATGAGGCCCGGTTCGCTTAACCCGTATAAGCTCGGCCTTGAGCTTTTAAGGGACATAGAGGAAAGGTGGAACAAGGGCCGTTTTGGCAAGGACTGGGACGAGTGTAATGATTATAAGGAAAAGGAAAAATGGGATAAAAAGCTCGGACTCGGCAGGCAGAAGATTTTCGAAGTCCGCAAGCTCCACAACGACGTAACATTTATAGACAGTTATTTAACGCCGGAATTCGCGGAAAAGTTTAAATTATTTACTTTTGACGTTAACAAGCGCAGCAACCAGTGGGAGATATCAAGCAGGGAATTCCAGAAGGTAAAACAAAAGCTTCTTTTTTCACTTACCAATTTCGGGCAGCCCTTTATTTACGTTGAGGACGCCAATTACAAGAACCGCAGCGAGCTTTTGCTGAAACACCAGCACGAGGGGTTCGACCTCAAGGTTTCCGAGGCACAGCGCACCATGGAAGGCGTCTACGCAATCTGGAAGCGCACTGTCAATGTCCATACCTACATACAGGGCGAGGAAGCGGTGCTCACTTATGACGGCAAGCATCACAGCGTTGAAAAGCTGACCGAGGCAAAGCCCGCAGCCGATGCTGAATAGCCTTTCATATTGAAAAGCAAAATCCTGCTCCGTATATATAATATTCTTATTTAATTTTTTAAATTACGCACTTACTTCGGGCTACTTGTCGCTGACATTAACATGGATTAATCCGCCGGGTCTTTACTGTCGTAAGCCCCGCCGGATAAATCCATGTAACATATCAGCTTTCGCGTGCGCCCTCGCAGGATTTTCCATTGTACAAACAGGCATACAAAAAAGTTTGACACTATGGTTACACTATAATAATATTGCCATAATGGCTAAGTGGGAATTTGTAGAATGGCTCTTATTTTGGATATTGGAGACATCAAGTGTGCTTGGAGCGGAAAAGTAAGGGTTATAAGCGCAAGACCTGCGCACAAAAAGGTGAGGATAGAGATGAAGAAGTCTTACGTAAAATCTAACAGGGAATATGACGCACCGGTAAAGATAGAAGCGGAAAAGATTTTATCCGCGATGAAGAGATACAAAAATTCTCCTAAAAAGCCGACTAGCATCGCCTTGGATGAAACCACCATCCTTGAATTAAAAAAAGTAGCTAAAGCAAACGGAATTCCTTATCAGGTATTAACACGGGTGTTTATCCTGGACGGATTGAGCAGGCTTAAAAAGGCCGCTTAAAGCCGCCTGTTTTTATATATCCCGATTATATGTTCTTCAAAATACGCAAGCTTTGCTCAGCTACTCCTTGCTGGTATTAATATGGAGTAAGCCGCTGAATCTTTGCTGCCGCAAGCTTCAGCAACTGACTCCATATAATAATACCAGCTTCGTCATACGCTTCGCGGCTTTTGCTATCATTTTGAAGAACATATAACCGGGCAGCTTTTATAAAAACAGGCAGCTTGCAGGAATTTATTGCCTTGCCTGACCACAGGATGTATTATCCTGCTCAAATGCCGGACAAAGAAGCCAAATCCCGAATTAAAATCAATAAGTTGCTTGAAGGGAAAAACCAACGGAGCAAAATTCAAAAATCCTGCAACACCTTTAATTTGTTAAAGTAGATATCAGTATGAGCCGATATGATTATTAAGGGTATATTTTAGAGTTTGTGAGGAACATTATGCGTATACTTATTATTCTTTCTTTCTTTCTAATTTAATAGCTTCAGAAAGTAATGAATTAAAACAAACAATCGGCTTTTGGGACAAAGATGTAAGAACCTATTATATTTATAACTATAGGTTTATTATGCCTGATGGTCTTGACAGTATCAATGAGGCATTAATTTTTGTGCATAGTAAGGTTGAAACAGAATGTACATCGTGTCCCTGTGGGAAAATTCTTAACAAGTATGGATATAAAGATTTCGTAGATTGTTGTTATGGTAGATCTAATAGTTTAAGTTGGCCGTCAGGGATTCTTCCACCAAATGAACCTAATTACAGCGATATTTTTGTCTATAGAGATTTTTATTTTTCTATGGAGGAGATTTACGAAAAACAAAAGCCCTCTGAATCTCAACTTATTGGACTTAGGCAAGCAATAGAAAAATGTTATGACTTATTATTAACTAATCATACGTGGAAGTTCTCTTCCTGTGTCTATGATGCTTCTGGTATCAAACTACCAAAAATGAGCTACAAATACAAAAAACCCAAAATGATTAAAGTTATCGAAGATAGATCTTCTTGGCGATTGGTAGAGTAAAATGAGACTTTATGCGGCCATATCATTCCAGTCGGCAAAAGCAATTACGGAGGGGTGAACGTTTAACGCTTTTGCAATGATTTTTGCGCGTTCAAGCCCAGGATTAATTCTGTTATTTTCAAGCTCGTTTTTTTCCTGTAATCATGCGGCCTTTTTGAGGCTGTTCATCATTTCATTCAGTAATTCCTTGTCAACCAGCCGTTTTTCAGCCATTTTATGCAGCATGCTTGTTATGTAGGTTTGATACGGTAGCCCTTCTTTTTGTGCCAGCGTCTGTAATTTTTGCAGGTCTTTTTCATTAATTCTGATGGTAATTCTTTTCTGTTTCTTGTTTTTTACATATTCAGAAGCTGATTTAACGTATTTTTGCTTTTCCTTTTCCGAAACCGGTTTCCATTTTTCCGGTTCGTCCTCTATGGATTTCAGAAGCTTTAACTCCTGTTTTGTATATAATTTTTTAGCCATTGTCATGACCTCCCGTATACCGTTTGTTGAGTTTTCTGGACGGATAAAATGTTTTTAAAAATATCTCCTTATCATTTTCCACAAAAGGGACAGCGTATATATATTTATCAAGGGAAACTATAAAAATCCTCTGGTTCTTTCTTGATGGATTAATAACGACATCCAGCAAATTATTTTCTATAGCCCCGATAATCCTGTCAAATCCGAAGTTGTACTTCATTTTTAACAAAGCGTCCTTATTTAGTGAAAATTAAAATTTTTCATTTAATTAATGCGTTTATTGAAATGCGTAAATTTATTAATCAGAATGCGAATATATTTACAAGGCTGGACAGGGTGGAACAAAAGCAG
>JAFGOL010000196.1 GCA_016926495.1 Oligoflexia bacterium | reverse complement strand
CTGTTCAGACGCAGGTAATACGTCATATCATAGGTAATAATAGCGTGAGGGCCGAAATGCGCGATAACATCCTTTTCAAGCAGCCTGCCGTGACGTATGGCAAACGTAACACCGCCTCCGGTCTGCGCGTCCTGTCCTCTTGCAATCTGAGAACCCTCGTTGACTATAGCCAGCGTCCTTATCCCGGAGAACATACCTCCTCCGCCCACGGAGAAGTTAAGATCATCCCCCCACCCCTTGTTGGCGGCGTAATACGATTCCACGAAACCGTCTATGTAACTGATTACCGCCATTAACAGCAGTGAATTGGCGAAATCCTTGTCATGCCGTGCCTGACGGTTTGCCAGAAAGCATTCCTGCCCGCTGTTTAAATTTACATCGTGCATAGTGGGATAAGCGGGAAGTTCGTTATAACTGTCATGCGAAGAGGCGTTTCCGAAATATCCTCCCAGCGCCGAAATTGTTGTGAAGAAATTGAAAGCCGCAAGCTTGAGATGATCATTATAAACATGTCCCGCGCCCGGGAAAAACAGGTTTTCGAAAATAAAAACATGGGCCGGAATTTTAAAAATCTTGTCGTCCGTGACGGAAGTATTGACGGATTCAGCGGAGGAATACACGGAAAAACTGTTAAATAAAAGTACAGCTATAACAAGCTTTTTCAAAATAACCTCTCAAATAAAAAAAATCAAAAGCTTCAGAATAAACAACAGTATAACGTTACACGTCAAAAGCATGATCAAAAAAGGCAGCGGTTTGTCAAAAAGACTTTCCATAGCAAAAACATACTATCAAAACCTGCCCAAATCAATAAACTCCTCATTTAACCACGGTTTGGGCAGGAATAATTTTTTATACAGGGAAAGAGCGTATCCGTCAGTCATCCCCGAAATGTAATCACAGGCAACCCTCTCGGCGGTATCGTAGAACTCTTTAATATCAAGCTGTTTCAATAAGAAACCGGGGGTTTGTAAAAAATATTCATACAGTGACTGACAAACCCTCAGCACCTTTTTATAATCCGAGACAACTCTTTCAACCTCATAAACATTGTCGAACATAAAAAGCTTCAGTTCCTCCACCGCCCTGCCGACCTGCCCGCTCATGTAAATTCGCTTCACCACACCTTCAAAATTGTTGTTCATATGCTCGAGGGTGGATGTAATAACGTCGGAGACAATTGTGGCAAGCTTTTCCACCGAACTGCCGCCCAGTACATCCGTAATATCCGCGGGAATATCCTTTTCGGAGAGTATGCCGGCCCTTGTGGCATCGTCAAGATCATGGTTTATGTACGCTATAATATCGGCCACCCTGACTATCTGGCCTTCAAGCGTTCCCGAATACCTTTCAATATTATCGTCAAGAATAACGCCCTTTCCCTTTGAGTGCATCCTTATTCCCTCGCAAACTTCGTGGGTAAGGTTCAAATCCCTTGCTATCCTTTCACTTTGTACATAATGCCTGAACCCGCCGGGGACCAGCAGGTCAAGCGCCTTTTCTCCCAGATGCCCGAAAGGCGTATGACCGAGATCATGACCCAGCGCGACAGCTTCCGTTAGGTCTTCATTAAGACGCAGCGCCCTTGCCATGGTCCTCGAAATTTGCGAGACCTCCAGGGTGTGTGTAAGCCTTGTTCTGTAATGATCACCGATGGGAAACAGGAAAACCTGAGTCTTGCCTTTCAGCCTCCTGAACGGTTTTGAATGAATGATCCTGTCCCTGTCACGCTGGTAACAAAGCCTGTAATGCGCCCTGTCAACGTTTTCGGGCCTTACCCTGCCCCTGGATTCCGACGACAACTGTGCAAAACACGAAAGATATTTTCTTTCGTTTTCATAGAGAATGTTCCTGATCTGCTCGGATACCTCTTTAAGATCGTAAGCCATAACAATGTTATAGCTTATAAAGGTCCAAAATCAATCCCTCTTTGCTGTTTATAAAAGGCTGAATTAAATATCCTATAAAACTTTCCGCGCTTTTTTTCGCTTCATCTATATCGAACATACGCGCCGTCTGCTTGCTCTTTGGCTTACCGATCTCTACCAAATCCCCGACCAGAAAAGACTGGTAGTCCAGTACGGGATTCGATTCTTCGTCAGCAAGGCTTGATGCCCGTGCTATAGTTATATTTGAATTGACAAAAATAGCTTTAAGCTGTCCCACGTATATCCTGACTTCAACCGGGGCACCGCCATGCTGGCTGTCTATCACCTGGACTTTCCTGTAAACGTCAAGATGGGTGCCCTTTGTAACGCCGTTCTGAGTACCGATATTGGTATAATAATCCCTGAAGAGTCCGTTACTCCTTGTACCCAGATCAAATTCCTTTTTAATAAAAAAGATCCTGAACTCCTTTGAGCACAGGTTTCCCGCGGAAATTACCGAAATAACAAACAATAAAACAATCCTTCTCATCCTTAAAGACCTCTTGACTTTATAATCGGAAAAAAAGGCCGTAAACTTTAACTTTTTACTAGCTGTTCAATCTTTTTTCTTTCGAAACACAGGATTTCCTGCGTTTAATGGTTGACGAGGCATCACAGGGTCCCGCGACATTACTTGACGCAGTCAGTTTCTCCCTCAGTGCCTTGAATACCGGTTTTGCAATCTCAAGCTCGGGATTCGGCATAATGTACTGCACACCTGTTTTTTTCGTAGAATTGATCACTACAGGGGCCTTTATATTGGCTGTCATCTGTTCGACCTTGTCCGGGATCGAGATAATTGAATACACGCTTACGTCCGAGTCCTGCGCTATGCCCAACTGTTCCCTTATGGAAGCGTCAATAAACTTTTCAGACTTGTAACCGATTAATTCAACTTCCAGTATGGGGAACGCAATGTCCCTGGAATTAACGGACTGTAACCATAAGAATATGGAATCATCGTCTTCTTCAATCAAAACAAAATCCTGAGTGTCGGTAAAACCGAGCGGGCCTTCCCTGAATCTTATAATTTCTTCTTCATTTATCTGAACATTGCCGATTTTTGTTTCTAGATTAAGAGTTTTTTTCCCTTCCATGGAAACCTCTCCTTTACCTGTACGGTATTTTTACTTTTTAAGCAGCCGCGTAACATTCTTCATATCTTCCGGTGATGTTTCGGCCGCCACCCTGTTTTGTTCCTTTATAGCAAGATAAACCTCTTCCCTGTGAATCTTGGTCTCTTTAGGAGCCTCGATCCCGAGTCTGACCTGTTTACCTTTTACCTGAACGACAACAACCCTTATGTTGTCATCTATCGCTATACTCTCACCTACCTTCCTAGTTAAGACAAGCATAGGAATCCCTCTCTTTTTTATTTTGCAAACCCAAACAGGTCATTTCAGAAAACTGATCAACGACGGTTGCAATAACCTGTTGGTTGCATTCAGAGTCGAAACCAGAAGGTCTTCTTCCTTTTTGATCTCTGAAGCTGCTTTTACTACATCGGAATCTTCTAT
>JAFGOL010000195.1 GCA_016926495.1 Oligoflexia bacterium | reverse complement strand
CTGTACACAAGGAAAAACAAATTTTATCTGAATTAACAAGTTTTAGTTGGATTAGGTATTAAGAAATTTGATATGGGAATAGTATGAGTATATTTTCTACTGGCATATCCCAGTATTTGTCCTTATCTTCAAAGTCTAAAATTCTCCAACGGAACATGGCACTATCGTTAAAATAAGATTCTATTACACCTGGTGTTCTTCGATTATCAAGAAGTCTACATTTATTACCAGGAACTAAATATTCAATAGAACCAGGAATAAATTCTAAGTCTGGTAGCATCCCTTTATTATGTTGGTAAATAGACAACCGGAATCTCCTCTCTCAATAACTATTTTTTTTCTTGTATAGCTCAAAATTAATTTAAAGTAAAATACGCAATACCCTTGAAACACAATAGTACTGCCTGATACTTGCTTTGTGATTTTTTAGCAAGTTCAGCGGGAATTAATATTGAAAAGCCATCGCGGAGGAAAGCGGGCACCTGCCGCAAGTTAATATGACGTCCCGCAGGAAGGTGGAACTTGTCCGAGGCCAGGATGGCCGAGTTGTTCCACCTAGTCATATTAACTTGCATGGCAGGTCGTTTTCCGTAGCGTTAGGTTTTGAAATATTAATTCCCGTATAGCTAAAAAATCATATTGCTGAAAGCTCGGCTATGGAATCGGTATATTCATCAATTACAGCCCTGTAATCCTGATCAGACAATGTTTCAGTAAGCAACCTTTGCTCTATGGATTTCAGGCGGGCATCGAGTTCCTTTTTGTCTATGGCAGCGATGTCTTTTACGCGTTCCGCCACAACATTGATCTTATCTTCAGGAGCTATTTCAAGAAGGCCCTTATAGATTACGTACTTTTTAGAGTCGCCAAACTCCATGACACCCTTGCCCAGCAAGAAAAGCCCCTGCCTGTGGCCGGGCAAAACCGTGAGTTCACCCCTTGCCGAAGGAATACGCAGGTACTGTGCCTGTCTGGCCTCTATAAGCTGGCCTTCGGGGCTGACAAGATCAATGTTAAGCAAGCTATTCCTCCTCTATCTTTTTGGCCTTTTCAATAACTTCTTCTATGGTGCCTGCCATGTAAAATGCCTGTTCAGGAAGTTTATCGTGTTTACCTTCGCAGATTTCCTTAAAACCCTTTATAGTGTCCTCAAGCTGCACGTAGCGGCCTTCGGCGCCTGTAAACTGTTCTGTTACAAAAAATGGCTGTGACAAAAACTTTTGTATTCTTCTTGCGCGTCCGACCGTTATTTTGTCCTCTTCGCTGAGTTCGTCCATGCCGAGTATGGCTATAATGTCCTGGAGGTCCTTGTAGCGCTGAAGTATCCTTTTAACTTCCTGGCTGACTTTATAATGTTCTTCGCCTACGACTTCGGGCATCAGAATGGTAGAACTTGACGTGAGAGGATCAACCGCGGGATATATTCCAAGCTCGACTATAGATCTTGAAAGCTCGGTGGTTGCGTCAAGGTGAGCAAACGTAGTCGCCGGAGCAGGGTCGGTATAGTCGTCCGCGGGAACATATATTGCCTGAATGGATGTTATTGATCCCTTTTTTGTTGACGTGATCCTTTCCTGAAGTTCGCCCATTTCAGTACCAAGCGTTGGCTGGTATCCGACTGCTGACGGAATTCTTCCCAAGAGAGCCGAAACCTCGGAGCCTGCCTGCGTAAAGCGGAATATGTTATCTATGAAAAGCAGAACGTCCTGGTTCTGCTCGTCCCTGAAAAATTCGGCTACAGCGAGCGCAGACAAGGCAACCCTTGCCCTTGCGCCCGGAGGTTCGTTCATCTGTCCGTACACAAGCGCGGTTTTATCTATAACTCCTGATTCCTTCATTTCAAGCCAAAGGTCGTTTCCTTCCCTTGTTCTTTCTCCAACGCCGCCGAATACCGAATAGCCTCCGTGCTCCTTTGCGATGTTGTGTATAAGTTCCATGATGATAACTGTTTTGCCCACGCCCGCGCCTCCGAAAAGGCCGATCTTGCCGCCCTTGCGGTACGGTTCAAGAAGGTCAACAACCTTTATGCCGGTGTGCAGCATTTCGATCTTTACGTTCTGTTCCTCCAGAGACGGGGCTTCCCTGTGTATGGGATAAAATTTATCCGTGTTAACAGGGCCTGCCTTGTCAACGGGCTGTCCTGTAACGTTGATGATCCTTCCAAGAACACTATCGCCCACAGGCACCCTGATACCCTCGCCCGTATCCAGAACAGGCATACCCCTTACAAGCCCGTCCGTTCCGTCCATTGCGATGGTCCTTACAGTGTTGTCTCCAAGATGCTGCGCGACTTCAACAACCAGGTTCCACTCCTCGTCTGATATGGCCGGGTTCGATATTTTCAGCGCGTGATAAATTTCCGGACTTTTTCCAGGGGGAAAAACAACGTCAACAACAGGGCCTATTACCTGTTTGATCTTCCCTTCCGCCATATTTGCCTTGCCTGTAGCCATAATAAAGCCTCCTAAATATTATCCTGTTTCAAGCGCTTCCTTTCCGCCCACTATTTCCATAAGTTCTTTTGTAATTACGGCCTGCCTCTGCCTGTTGAACATGAGGGTAAGCTTTTTGTTCATTTCCTCGGAGTTCCTTGTAGCGTTTTCCATGGCAGTCATTCTTGCCGCGTGCTCGCTGGTAAGGCTTTCCAGCAATATCCTGAGAATCTCAATCCTTACGAATTTGGGCAAAAGATCTTCCAGTATTTTGTCCCTTTCAGGCTCGTATAAATATTGATCTATACTGCCGAACTCCTGATATTCCGGAGGAATTACGGGAAACAGTCTTTCCACCGTGATCTTTTGCGTCATTGCGGATTTAAATTCATTATATATTACAACAAAGGAATCGAATTCGCCCTTTATATAATTATCAATGAGGCTGTCCGCCATCCTTGCGGCCTCGACATACGTGGGCAGGGCGGGAAAGCGGTATAGTTCACCAATATTTTTATAACGTTTTTTGAAAAAATCATGGGCCTTTGTGCCTGAAAAATCCAAAATTGAATTTTCCGGAGTTAACCCTGCTTCGTCGATATAGCTGACCGCCTTTTTGATTATATTTGAATTAAACGAGCCGCAAAGCCCCCTGTCCGACGATACAACAAGGACCCTTATTTTTTTGATGTCCCTTTTTACAAGGAGCGGATGATCAAGCGTGTCCACCCTCTCTTTAAGAGAGTTCATAATACCGATGATCTTGTAAGCGTATGGCCTTAATGACAAAAGGGAATCCTGGCTGCGCCTCAGCTTTGAGGCTGAAACCATCTTCATGGCCTTTGTTATTTTCTGCGTATTGTTTACGGTTACAATACGCTTTTTAAGGTCCCTTAATGTCGGCATTTAACGCTTACTTCCTCCCCGCTGGTTTATAACCTTTCGCGAACTCGGCCACGATACCGTTAAGCTTTTCCTTTAGGGCATCTTCCATTACCTTTTTATCCCTGATTTCGGATAAAACGCCGGGGTGCTTGCTTTCCACATAATTTACAAGTTGTTTTTCATAATCCTGTACATCGCTTATGTTACAGTTATCCAGACACCCCTCGGTAGTGGCAAAAATAATAAGTATCTGTTTTTCAACAGGTACAGGGCTGTACTGGTCCTGCCTGAGTATTGACATAAGCCTTCTGCCTCTTTCCAATTGACGCTGTGTCGCCTTGTCAAGGTCGGAGCCGAACTGCGCAAAGGCAGCAAGTTCCCTGAACTGGGCAAGCGTAAGCCTGAGCATGCCGGCCACCTGCTTCATTGCCTTTATCTGCGCGTTGCCTCCAACCCTTGATACCGATATACCCGGATTAACAGCGGGCTTCTGGCCCGAGTTAAAAAGATCGGATTCAAGGTATATCTGACCGTCGGTGATTGAAATAACGTTCGTGGGTATGTAGGCTGAAACGTCGCCAGCCTGGGTTTCTATAACAGGAAGCGCCGTAAGGCTTCCCCCGCCTTTTTCGTCGCTCATCTTGGCAGCCCTTTCGAGCAGCCTTGAATGGCAGTAGAATATGTCGCCCGGATAGGCTTCCCTGCCGGGGGGTCTCCTCAAAAGCAGCGAGAGCTGCCTGTACGCCTGCGCCTGTTTTGTAAGATCGTCGTAGATTAAAAGCGAATGCATCCCGTTATCCCTGTAATATTCGCCCATGGTGCATCCGGAATACGGGGCAAGGTACTGAAGCGGCGCGGGCTGAGACGCCGTAGCGCTCACGATGGTTGTGTATTCCATGGCCCCGTGCGATTTTAGTTTTTCTATCACAGAGGCAACCGTTGACTGTTTCTGCCCTATGGCGACATAAATACAGTGCACGTTCTGCCCCTTCTGGTTGATTATGGTATCAACGGCAACAGCGGTTTTTCCTGTTTTCCTGTCGCCTATTATAAGTTCCCTCTGGCCCCTGCCAATCGGGATCATGGAGTCAATGGCCTTTATGCCGGTTTGCAAAGGTTCCCTTACGGGCTGTCTTTCAATAATGCCCGGCGCCTTAAGTTCTATTCTTCTGCGCTCGGTCGCGTTAACAGCGCCCTTGCCGTCCAGCGGAAAACCCAGCGGATCCACTACCCTGCCCAGCAGTTCCTTGCCGACCGGGACTTCTATGATCCTGCCCGTTCTTTTCGCGATATCGCCTTCCTTTACAGTGTTGTTTTCACCGAAGATAACAACGCCGACGCTGTTTTCCTCAAGGTTAAGGATCATTCCGAAAATATGTTCGCTGAACTGGACAAGTTCTCCGGTCATGGCATTTTCAAGACCGTAGACTCTGGCAACCCCATCGCCGACATTCAGAACAATGCCTGCCTCGGCGACATCAAGGCTTTTGCTGAAACGCCCGATCTCCTCCTTTATCAAACGACTTATTTCGTCAGCCCTTAATTGCTCCATTTTTTAACTCCTCTTTAGTTCATTTTCTATTTTTTTAAGATGGCTGGACAGCGAATAATCAATATAATAAGTGCCAAGATAAGTAACAAAGCCCGCAACCAGCGACGGGTCTTCAACCATGTTTGCTATAACCTTTTTGCCGGTTAACGATGACAGGGTTTCGGTAATCTTGTCCGCCCTCTGTTTGTCCGGCACGGCTGCGATATGAACATCACCCCTTATAACACCGTTATGGCTGTCAACAAGACGCGAAAATATTTCCACGATTTCAAAAAAATGCTGAAAGCGTCCTCTTTTAAGCAAGAGCACAAGTGTATCGTAAACAAGCTCCTGTATTTTACCTTTAAGGACTTTTTCCAGAACATCCAGCTTGCTTTCAAGGCTGATAAGAGGAGAATTCAGCCTGCGGAAGGAATCCCCGTTATCACGGGACAGGATGTCGCAAAGCTTTTGGAATTCGTTCAGCACCGGTTCAAGATGCTTATCGCCCTTTTCCACGGCGGCGTCAAACAACGCGCCCGCGTATTTTGCCGCTATTTTAGATTCAGACATCCCTGTCCTTTTCATTACCGGTTACCCTGCTCCCTGCTTATATCGTAATATTCGTCCAGGTACCTGTTCTTCTGCCCGTCCTCTAGCGTGTCCGTAATTTCCTTCCCTGCCTTCAGCATTATCCTGTCTATTACGGAAAATTTCAGCTTTTTATATGCCTGCCTGTATTCAGCCTCTACAAGCATCCTTGCGTCATCCTGAATTGATCCGGCTGCCTTTTTCGCTTCGCTGATAAGTTTTTTGCCGGCATCATTGGAGTCTTCTATTATCCTGTTTAAAAACGCATCCGCGTCTGCCTTGATATTATCCATTCGGAATGTTACCTGTTTAAAATTTTTCTCTGAGGTTTCAAAAGCCGCGGAGGATTCGTCAATAAACGCCAGGGTACGCTTTTTTCTTTCAACCAGGAACGAGGTTACGGGCTTTTTAAGAAAATAAACAAGCAGCGACACGAATATTCCGAAATTTATGAAAGCGTATATAAGTGGCATAACCGGAATGGAGTGTTCGGTGCCGTGCATATACCGCTACCTCTCTATAAGAGCATCGCGGACATTTTCCGCAAGCCCGGGTATGTATTTATCAAGCTCTGTTTCTGCGCCGTGCATGTTTTTTTCTATTATCGATTTCTGGCCTGATATATAGGAGTCAGCCTCGTCATAAGCCTGCCTGAGTATTGACTTTACCTCCTTTGCCGCTTCGGCGTGGATCTCGTCCCTTTTGGCAAAAGCCTTGTCCTCTAATTCCATCCACATTCTGTTGTAATCCGCCTGTATCTTTTCCGTTTGCGCGGCCAGTTCATCAGCCTTAAGCTTTTTACCCGCGGTCTTTTCCCTTCTGGTAACAAGTATGGCAAGAAGCGGCTTGAATATGGCCCTGGAAAGTATCATATAAACAATAACGACCAGCGCGAACTGGTAAAAAAAACTGGAATTCACCCCCAGCTGGTTAAGGATATTCCTCAGGAGTTCCATATAGTTCCAAAGTATATGAGGTGATTATAAAGATGTCTAATTGAATTATGATATCAATTCAAATTTTTTCAATTTACTGTAAAGAGTAGACCTCGGTATTCCCAGCATTCTGCTTGTCCGGGAAATATTGTGCTCGCATTTATTAAAAGCTTCTGACACGGCCTGCTTTTCCATGTTTTTTAATGTGCAGTTTTTTTCCATGGTAAAACTTTTATGCGTTTCAATGCCCATCATTTCCCATGTAAGGGGCCTTTCGCCGTACAGGCTCTTTACTTTTGCGCGCTCCACCGCGTTTTTAAGCTCCCTAACGTTTCCGGGCCACTTATACTCATTCATCATCTGTATCGCCCTTTCAGAAAATTTGTAATTGTTTCCGGCAAAATATCTGGCAAGGCTTTCTATATCCTCGGGCCTCTCCCTTAGAGGCGGTATCTTCACTGAAAAGCTCTCTATCCTGTAATACAGATCTCTCCTGAACCTGCCTGACAGTACCTCTTCCTTTATATTTTTATTCGTGGCGAGTATTACTTTTGCATTATGATAATAAACCGAATCATGTCCGACTGGTTTTATCTCTCTGTACTCAACCGCCCTTAAAAGCTTTGCCTGGCCCGCAAGGCTCATGTCGCCTATCTCGTCAAGAAAGAGTATTCCTCCGGATGCCTCCATGAACGCGCCGTTTCTGTCCGTGTAAGCATCGGTAAACGATCCCTTCTTGTGTCCGAAAAGTTCGCTTTCAAGAAGATTCTCGGTAAGCGAACTGCAATTAACATTAAGGGTCTTTGCTGCGTTGCACGCCCTGCAAATCGCCCTGAAAAAAACCTCCTTGCCGGTACCGCTTTCCCCGGTAAGACAAAGTATGTCAGCCCTTGTCCCGTATACAACAGCCCATCCGAGCGCCTCAATCATTTTTTCGTTTTTGGCAATTATGCCGTTAAATTCAACGTTAATACCCTCAACATTGAGCCTTAGCCTGTCAGCCTCATTCTTTAAAACCTTCACATTAAGCATAAATAAACCTCCCGTAATTATTACATACAGACAAAATAATATTGCAATCACTGTACCAGTTCTCTATCTGTTTGTTTTTGTGGTGTTTTGGTTTACAAGCCTGTTCAATTATGAAACACCTGTGTTCCGGTTATGAAAAACAGGAAATTCCGGGGTTGATTAATATGCGGGATTTGTTATATAAAGTTGTTTTTTATGCTATAAAAATTTCATGATCACTATTACCGGCATATCCAAATCATTCGGCGGGCAAACCCTGTTTGAAAACGCAAGCCTTAAAATAAACAAGGGTGAGCGGGTGGGCCTTGTGGGGAGAAACGGGCACGGAAAATCCACGCTCCTTAAAATGATCTGCGGTGAAGAGGAATATTCGGACGGCTCCATTGTAAAACCCAGAAATTATAAAACAGGATTCTTAAGGCAGACACTGTCCTTTACCGAAAACACGGCGGTGGACGAATGCTGCCTGTCGCTTGACGAAACAGAAAGGGACGCAGCGTGGAAGGCTGAAAAAATACTCACGGGTCTGGGATTCACCGAAGACATGTTAAGGCAAAACCCGCTGGAACTTTCAGGGGGGTTCCAGGTGAGGCTCAACCTCGCGAAACTTCTGGTACAGAAACTGGACATGCTTTTGCTGGACGAACCCAACAATTACCTTGATATCACGTCAATACGCTGGCTAAGCGATTTTCTGAAAAAATTCAGGGGTGAAATTATCCTGGTTACGCATGACAGGGCTTTTATGGACAGTGTTGTCACCCATATAGCCGGCATACACAGGCAGAGGATACGTAAAATCCAGGGGACTACCGCAAAGTATTACGATTCAATAGAACAGGAAGAAGAGATACACGAAAAGACAAGGATCAACGAAGAACGCAAAATCAGGCAAATGGAAACATTCATAAATAAATTCAGGGCAAAGGCCAGGCAGGCAAACATGGTGCAGTCAAGGATAAAGACACTTGAAAAGATAAAGCCCCTGGGGAAATTATCCAAAATAAAAAATCTTAATTTCAATTTTAACGAGGCTGAATTTAACGGAAAATTCACCATCAACGTAAGGGATATTTCTTTCGGCTACGAAAAGGGACATGAGCTTATCAGGGACCTCGGCTTTTGCGGAGGCTACGGGGATAAAATCTGCGTTATAGGTAAAAACGGCAAGGGCAAAACAACCCTGCTTAAAATACTTTCAGGAGCCCTGGGCGATTTCGGCGCGGAACAGCTTGCGTATTCAGCAAATACAAAAACAGCATATTACGAGCAGACTAATGTTGTCAATTTGCAGCCTGACAACACGGTAATTGAGGAAATAATGCTTAGCTCCGAAAATATCGACATGCAGACCGCGAGGAATATATGCGGAACAATGATGTTTGAAGACGATAACGCCCTTAAAACAATTTCGGTATTATCAGGGGGAGAAAAGTGCCGCGTGCTGCTCGGGAAAATCATGGCGACCCCGTGCAACCTTCTGCTCCTTGACGAACCCACAAACCATCTTGACATGGATTCATGCAACAGTCTTCTTGAAGCTTTAAAAATTTTCGGCGGCACTTCAATCATTGTAACCCACAATGAATTCTTTCTGAGGGAGCTTGCGGAAAAGCTCATAATATTCGACAATGATACTGTTACATTTTTCGACGGAACTTACGACCTTTTTCTTGAAAAAACAGGCTGGAACAATGAGCCGGAGGCCGGGGGCAAAACCTCGCAATCAGGCAGGGGCAAAAAACAAAGCAGGGCCGCCATAATCCAGG
>JAFGOL010000194.1 GCA_016926495.1 Oligoflexia bacterium | reverse complement strand
TGAATCCGGATAGTTCGTTATCCGACGTACTTTAACGCCGTTGTGCCCCATGAATAACCCACGCCGAATCCCGTAATGATCCAGTATCGTCCGTGGTTAAGCCGTTCTCCCCTGTCAAGGACTTCCTTCGTCGCTATTGCCACTGAAGAGGCGGTTGTGTTCCCCTTGTTCCACAGGTTTATATAGTTTTTTTCCGGGGGTAGTTGCATTCTTTTCGCAATATCTTCAAGCATAAGCTTGTTTGCCTGGTGCATTATCACCCAGTCAACATCATCAAGCGTTATACCTGCTCTCTGCATGACCCTTTCGGCTGAAGGCGCCACTGTCGCGTTGGCGAATTTCATGACCTGCCTGCCGTTCATGTAAAGATAGTCATCGGATCTTTCTATGCCGGGTTTGACAAGTTGAAAAGGCGAAGAAGCGTCCTTCCTGGGATATCTTGAACCGCCTGTCTTGACGCAAATCTGCTCTGTGCCGGAACCGTCCGTGCCGAAGTCATGTGCCGTTATCTCGAGTAATTTCGGGTTTTCTTCCACCAGGACGGCTGATGCGTTGTCGCTGAACAGTGTGTCTACCGTGTAATCCCTGTAACTCAGGTACATGGAAAATTTGTCTGCCGTTACTACAAGTCCCTTTTTGAACCCGAATCCCCTTATTAACGCCTCGGCCATTGACAGGGAATATACAAATCCGCTGCATCCCAGCCTTACATCAACCGCGTAAAGCGATTTGGGCAATTCGCAGTAATGCTGTACCTGCGACGATGTCTGCGGTATCGGGTAATCGGGGCTCAGGGTACACAGGATCATAAATTCTATTTCGTTTCTGTCTATTTTGTTTTTGTTTAAAAGATTGTTTATCACGGTTACGCACATGTCGCTCGTGGCTTCGTCTTTCGCGGCTATCCTGCGCTCCTTTATTCCGACTTTCTCTTCAAGGAATTCGTTTTTTGAATGCTCAAAAAAATCATTATCAATCACTTTTTCCGGGAGGTAATACTCCATGGCGCTAATACCGACTTTCATTTATTCAGGCACCTCTTTTTATGTAATAATTATTAAACTGTTTGTTAAGCCATTATGCGCAATAAGTCAACGGTTTTGAGATGTATATAGTCTCTGATAATTATTTTATATACCATTTCGGGCCTTTGTGCTATTTGTTATGTATGGCGGGAAGAATTAAAACAAGTGTTCTCAAGGACGCGATTTTAAAGCTTTTAAGAAGGGGTTACACGCGCAATCTTAAAAAGCTGATAGAGAAGATCCATCCGGTTGATCTTGCGCTTGTTTTTTCCGAAGTTGAATTTAAATACAGAAAGATTATTTTTGAACTTATATCCGATGACGAATATATTGCCGAACTGATCTCGCAGATAAATGACAGGGAACTCGTAGCCGAACTTCTGCAGGGCATGGACTACGGAAAGGTCTGTAATATTTTTCACCACATGGAATATGACGATGCCGCCGATATATTGGGGCACCTGCCCCCGGAGGCTTCACAGGCAATCCTTATGCTGATGAAAAAGGAAGATGCGGACGAAGTCACCAAGCTTCTTAAGTATGATCCTTATACCGCTGGCGGTATAATGGATCCCAATTATTTTGCGTTAAGGGCGGATATTACAGCGGAAGAAGGCATAAAGCAACTCAGGGGCGCCAAAGATATCGACATGGTTTTCTATATTTACGTTGTGAATAACGAGGAAAAACTGCTGGGAGTTCTTTCCTTGCGTCAACTGGTATTGGCTGCTCCGGATACCCGGGTTTCAACTCTTATGGATACAGATGTTTTTTTCGTTAATGTAGAAACGGACCAGGAAGAGGTCGCGAGGGTTGTAGGCAAGTATGACCTTTTGGCAGTGCCTGTAGTGGAAAAAGACAAAACACTTGTGGGGATGATCACGGTCGATGACGTTATTGACGTTATAAGGGAAGAGGCTACCGAAGACTTTTTGATGATGTCAGGTACGTCAACCGTTATTGATCTTAATACCGTATCCATTTTTAATTACGCCAAGGCAAGGTTTCCGTGGCTCCTGGCCTGTTTTGCCGGCGGTATACTGTCATCAAGGGTAATCAACTACTTCGAGCATTCTCTGACCAATATCATCGCGCTTGCGGCGTTTATTCCCATAGTGCTGGGGATGAGCGGAAACGTGGGTTCCCAGTCGGCGTCTATAATCGTTCGTAATCTTGCGTTGGGGCGAATAGATGTTAAGAACCTTACAAGGATCGTTTTCAAGGAAATTCGCGTGGGATTGACGCTTGGCGTGCTGTACGGCACGTTGCTGGGCAGCGTAGCGTTCTTTTTGTACAGGGGGATTCCCCGTTTTCATTTTGTTGTTGGAGCAAGCATTTTTGTGGCTATGTCTGTTGCGGCCACTGTGGGCTCGCTTGTGCCCCTGTCTTTTGAAAGGCTTAAGATCGATCCCTCGCTTGCGTCAGGCCCCTTTGTTACAACCATTATGGATATAATAGGGATCTCCATATACTTTTTGACAGCGACATCACTTCTGACGTTTCATATCTTATGACCCCTGAAGTTTACAGAGGCATTATTCTTACAAGGAATGCCTTTGGTGAGGGCCATGTAAACATACAGCTTCTTACCAGGGAGGCCGGATTGATAAGGGCTGCCGCTTTTGGAGGTAAAAGGTTTTCCAAAAGGTTCAGGGGTAACCTGGATTTTTTTAATATTCTTGATCTTGAAATAGATAATAAAAATGAAAAGTATTACAGTATTGCCGGTATCAGGGACGCTGTCCGTAAATTTTTAAAAATACCGTGTTCCATGGAACGCTACATATCGGCATGTTATGTCCTGGAGCAATCGTCTTTAATACTTACCCCGGGTGATCCCGCGGGAAAAACCGGAAAAACGTATTTTGAAACGGTTACCGGATATCTTGAAAAAATAGAAGCAGCGGGCGACAAGGCTATACTGTTCGGCCTTGCGTATGCTTTCCAGGTAGAGCTTTTGCAGGAAACGGGTTTTTTGCATAATTATATTTCAGGCAGGGATGCGAGATCCATGTTCAGGCAGATGGAAGAACTTAATCTTGAGTTTGCTTCAGTTATTCCCAAGTCTTTTTCACTGCTTGAAAGCCTTATTTGACACACGAAAAGTCTGCGGATGACACTCTGCTAATACTACAATAACTAATTATTACAAACAGTTGCGTCTGGCACGGGTATTGCTCTTTATACCTGGTATAAAACAGATCATTACCAGAAGGATACTGGTAACGGATTGTAGTTGTTAAACGCTCCCCGTCCTCCATGGGGACTTTAGATGCGTCAAGGATGACAGCATCAGGAGCAAAAGCATTCCTCCTTGTCTAAAAAATACCACGTACCGGCGGCGGATATATGGATTTATCCGCTGCCGGTTAGTAATAGGCGCTGGTTTCGTTTAGCAGGTAGTTGCGTATGTAATCGGACACTGACTCTTCAAGCGTACTGAATTTACCCTTGTAGCCTGTTGAATAAAGCCTGGTCATGTCTGCTTCAGTAAAGTACTGGTACTTGTCCCTTATCTCTTCAGGCATTTCAATGTATTCAATTTTTGTTTCCCTGTTTACTGCGCTGAACATCGAGGCGGCAAGGTCATTAAAACTTCTGGCAGCGCCCGTACCCAGGTTGAATATGCCGGAGATGGAAGGATTGTCGATAAAATAACCTATAACTTTAACTATATCCTTGACGTAAATGAAATCGCGTTTCTGTTCGCCGTGCGCTATACCTTCCCTGTACGATTTAAACAGCTTAATAACTCCTTTTTCCCTTACATGGGGGAATGATCTGAATATAACGCTTGCCATCTTGTCCTTATGATATTCATTGGGTCCGAATACGTTGAAAAACCTGAGGCCTGTTACAGAATCAGTCAGCCTGTTTTTTATCAGCCAGTCATCAAATTTCCACTTGGAAACTCCGTAAGGATTTAACGGCTTAAGCTCAGGCGTAAGATCATCGGAATCGCTGAAACCCGCGGAACCGTCACCGTATACAGCCGCTGACGAGGCATATATAAAGCCCGCGTTGTTATTAATACACCATGAACACAGTTTTTTACTGTATTCATAATTTTGACGCAAAAGATAATCGAGATTAAACTCGGTAGTATCCGTACAGGCGCCTATATGGAGAACTAATTCTATCTCGGAACTCAGCCTGTTATTTTCGGCGTCGTTAATAAAGTCGTCCCTGTCTATAAATTCGATATATTCCGCATGCTCAATATTGGGTTTTTTATTTTTCTTTTCTATCCTGTCAACAAGCAGCAGGTCTTTCCTGCCCCTGCTGTTTAAAAAACGGGTCAGTACGCTTCCGATAAAACCGGCTGCTCCTGTAATGACTATCATCTTTAAAGCTTCTCCAATTGAGGTACTGTATGTATAATATTTATAGTAGCTAAACTCAAGATAAAACTTGATGAATTGCGAACATGCGGGTATCTCATAAATGAGGTGTGATTATGAAGTTTTCCAAGCGGACGTTTTCTTTTGACAGAAGCGAGATCTTTATAATGTTTCTGCTGCTCTTATTCAGCGGCATGCTGGTTTTTTCCATAGGTATAATGGTGGGCAAAAAACTGCTGGAGAATGAATGCAGGCTCATCCTTGAAGACAACCTGAACAAGCTGAAGGAATGCCAGTCAAATGTTGAAGTAAAAACGGCCGCGGAGGAAGTGACAGGAAAAGAGGAGGCAAAGCCGGAAGAGCCTGAAACATTAAAGCCCATACAGCGCCCTAAGCCGAAACCCGAGATAGAAAAGGCGGAGGATACCCCGAAGCAACCCGTGGTATCCGATGAAGTTGAGGTAACTCCGGAGCAGGAAAAGCAGCATCTCGCTATAAGGGAAATTTCAGACGAGATAAGGAACAAATATACGGTACAGGTCAGCGCTCATCGTGATGAAAAGGAGGCGAGCCGCATTACATATGATTTGTACAAGCTGGGTTTTAAATCCGCTTATTATATGGAATCCCAGATACCGAACAAGGGAACGTGGTACAGGGTAGGGATAGGCTTTTTTTCAAAATACGACAGCGCGGTCAAGTTTGCCGAAATGCTTAAGCAGAATGATAAAATAACCAGTTATATAATAAGAAAAATTGAATAGTTCATACTTGACCTGGTGGAGGTTATTCGGGTTTGCGGGAAAAAAACCATTGCATCAT